>NZ_SOFZ01000030.1:0-47882 GCF_004402435.1 Cryobacterium sp. TMB1-7 | reverse complement strand
GGTCGTGATGGAGGCCTACGTCCACGGTGTCTCGACCCGGAAAGTCGACGACCTGGTCAAGGCGCTCGGCGCTGACACCGGGATCTCCAAGTCGGAGGTATCCCGGATCTGCGCGGGACTGGACGCCGAGGTGGCCGAGTTTCGTGACCGCACCCTCGCCGCCCAGGACTTCCCCTACGTGTTCCTTGACGCGACCTACTGCAAGGCCCGGGTCGGGCACCGGATCGTGTCCCAGGCGATCGTCGTCGCGGTCGGCGTGGCCGCCGACGGCCGCCGGGAAGTGCTTGGCTTCGACGTTGGTAACAGCGAGAATGAGGGCTTCTGGACCAGCTTCTTGCGGTCGTTGAAGACCCGCGGCCTCGACGGGGTCAAGCTCGTCATGTCTGACGCTCACACCGGGCTGAAGAAGGCCATCGGGACCGTGTTCCAGGGCGCCGGCTGGCAACGCTGCCGGGTGCACTTCATGCGCAACGTTTTGGCCGTGGTGCCGAAGGGATCGCAGGAGATGGTCGCCTCGATCATCCGCACCATCTTCGCCCAACCCGACCGGGAGCACATCGAGAAGCAGTTCCGCGAGGTCACCACGATGCTCGGCCGCTCGCACCCGAAGGTCGCGACGATGCTCGTCGACGCGCAACCCGACCTGCTCGCCTTCGCCGCGTTCCCCAGGCGGCACTGGCGCCAGATCTGGTCCACCAACCCGTTGGAACGCGTGAACAAAGAGATCAAACGACGCACCGACATCGTCGGCGTGTTCCCCAACGCCGCGGCCCTGCTGCGCCTGGCCGGGTCGGTCTTGATCGAGCAGCACGACGAGTGGGAAGCCGGCGAAAGACGCTACTTCTCCGAAGCATCCATGCTCGAGCTGGCCGTCATGAACAACCCCATCGAGATCATCGACGGGGCGGTGATCCTCCCAGAACTCGCCGCCGCCTAAGCTGGAACAACTGACCCGCACGGTGTTGAGAAACTCCACCACTCAGCGGGACGTGACCCTGGATACGAGACGGCGCAACAGAACTAGTGACTCGCATGATCCGATTTGTGCACCATGTGGCGACGTGCAGACGAATGTGAAGATTCGTGCAGACGAGTACGAGAAACCACATCACTCCCCCGCAATTTCGTGGCGCCCGAGCGTCTCGGAAAGTCGTCTCACCGATGTTTGTGTCTCACGACTCTGGATAGGGCTTTTCGAGGCAGAATGAGCGTATGAGATTGCTTGGCTACACCCGCATCAGCACTTCGAGCCAGGACGCTCAACTCCAGCACGATGCGCTGGTCGCCGACGGGGTGCAAAAGCGCGACGTGTTCGCCGACATTACGTCCGGGAGTAAGACCGTGATCAAGCGGCCGGGGATGAGGAAGCTGCTCGAGCATGCCGAGCCAGGCGACACTGTCGTGGTGTGGCGGGTAGACCGCCTGGGACGCTCTTTGATTGATGTTCTGAACACAGTCACTCTGCTGCGGGAGCTCGGCGTGAATGTGCGCTCCATCTCGGACGGCATCGACCCGGCCACCACCACCGGCCGGCTCATGCTGAACATGCTGGCCACCCTCGCCGAATACGAACGCGAACTCATCGTGGAACGCGTCACCGCGGGCATCGCGGCAGCCCGCCAATCGGGCACCCGCTTCGGCCGGCCGCTCTCAGACCCGGTCGTGATCGCCGATAAACTCGCGATTGCAACCGACGCCCGGGCGAAAGGGCGCACCGCTGAAGACGCAGCTCGCCTCGTGGGTTGGAGCCGAGCAACTCTTTACCGCCATCAGCAGGCCCTCACTACCAGCGAAATCGCCGCAAGTTAGCGAAATTGTGCACGAGGGCGATCGCCCCAGGGCCAAGCGCCCCCGCCAAGCCGGTCGTAACTGCCGAACCCGCGGAAGCAACAGTTGAACCCACTGACAAAGCGCCACTTACGTGTAGTGATTCGGTAACAACCGACGCCGCAGTCGTCGCCCTCACGGGCATCGTTCCGTCTCGTCGCCTCTTAGGGCTGGCTCCGCATATTGAATGTGGTCGAATCCGTTTCGTTTGAGAACACGCGCGATTGTGGACACCGCTGGCAGCGGCCACGAACGTGACGAGTCGGCGTACTCCATTTCGGTTCTGATCGCCCGAGCACCTAACCAAGGATTCTCCTCACGGATGCGGACTATCTCCATTTCGATCTCCTCCGGAATGCGCGCTGGCGTGCTGTGCGGTCGAGTCGAACGACGTTTCAAGCCCTTCATTCCTTCAGTCTCGAAGCGTCGGTGATAGACGTAATAGGTCTGTCGGGATATCCCGAATCGCGTGCAAATCGAAGACAGAGTCCCCTCGTGCCGCTCAACTGCGCCGAAGACGGACAGCCAAAATTCTGAATCATCGAGCATGAAAACGTTCCCCCCAAGGACACGTCAGCGATGTCCCAAGCACGCTTGTCAGCGTTCAGCGGAGCACGATTGTCGGCAATCTGTTCGGCCAAACCAAGGTTTTTGAGGCAACCGCAAGAGTCGGTTTCGTTGGCAAATATCCACATACGTTGTGGCTTGTTCAAAACGAAGCGAGCCTCGATCGCGAGTCGGGGTTCTTAGAGAATAGCGAGTCAAACAAATGGCAATCACAGTTTCACAAGCAGAAGCGAACGGCCAAAGCCTGGCCGTTAACGGGTACAACGGCTCCATCCGAGATTGGGCCGGCTTGTGCCAGGCATTCATCTCGGATGCCACGCTCATGGACTCGGCCCCCTCCGCCTCCGACGCCCGTGGAAGCAGCGGGCAGGTGAACCCCAACTACAGCAGTGCGCCGCGAGGCGCCTTCCACTGGTGGAACTGCTGCGGCGGTGACGGGCACGTCGCACTTGACCTCGATGGTGGGGGCTCACGAGTGATGATGGCGAGCAGCGTAACGATGACGGTCGATTGGACCCACCACACCGGTACTATCTCTATCCCGCTCTACAACAATCGAACGGGAATGGATTACCTCGGTTGGACCGATAACTCAATTGGTCAGAGACTTTCCGACGCGGGAAGCAGCCCCCAGCCGCCCGTCGCACCAGTGGCAACCGAAGACGGAAAAACCCTGCAGAGACTCGCCCATATCGGGGGTTATACCGGTCCAATCGACGGTATCCCCGGTGTCGCGACCTGGAAAGGCGTCCAGTCTGTTCTACGCAGCTACAGCTACTCCGGCCCGATCGACGGAAACCCGGGTCAGAACACGTACGTGGCTCTGCAGAAGCTTGCGCAGGAGGGTGGCTATAAGGGTCCGTTGGATGGCGCCCCAGGTCCCGCGACATACGCAGGCGTCGCAGTCTGGGTCACCAACCACACCGGAAGCACTCCGATTCCCTCGACGCAGCGTGGAGTGTACGGGATCGACGTGGCACGCTATCAGACCGGCCTGAACTTCCCCGGTGTGAAAAATGCCGGATTTCAATTCGCGATCGTGCGACTCGGCGGGTCGAATGTTTCCATCTTCGTGGATTCTTTGTATCACCAGAACGTGGATGCGGCACGCACCGCCGGCATGATCGTGGGTCACTACTGGGTGGCCGGGACTGGAACGGCTGCGGCTGACGCGAAGTACTTCCTGGACCATCTCTATGACTACCGGGACGGTGACCTTCTCGCGCTGGACAATGAAGGCGTCGACTCCGGCGTCGTCTGGGACGACGCGCGCGTTGCTGCTTTCGTAAACGCAGTAAGGACGGCTACGGGTAAGGCAGCTTTCCATTACACGACGCGGAGCATCGCGGCCTCAAGGACTTGGGCGACCACACAAGCCACGGGGTCCAAGCTGTGGATTGCCGACCCCGATCATGCCGCCGGAAGTCCTCAGTACCCGAACTATCCGGACTGGGCAATCCACCAGTACGGAATGAGCTATCTCGGGGGCATCCAAACGGATGTCAACATGGCAAAACTCAGCGCTTTCACCGGATGGGCGACCCCGCCGTATGGCGAAACCATTCCGCCCACCGGCGCGGTCACTCCGGCTACACCCCCGAGTTCAATCAATAGTGCTCAGGCAGTAACGCTGCAGAAGATTGCCAAGCAGGGCGGCTACACCGGCCCGGTCGACGGAGTCATGGGCACGAACTCTTGGAAGGGGGTTCAGACCCTTCTCCACAGCCGTGGATACTACGACGGCCCGATCGACGGCGCCCCGGGGACTAACACTTACAAGGGCCTGCAGATGCTCGCGAAGGACTACGGATACACAGGTCCCATCGACGGTGCGCCCGGCACCAACACGTACATAGGCCTCGAAGGCTACCTCAGCGCGGTCGCAGGAGGCGTCGGTGCAATTTCGACTGCTGACGGGAAAACCCTGCAGCGCATCGCCAAAGCCGGCGGCTACACCGGAGCCGTGGATGGTGCTCTCGGAGTCAATTCCTGGAAGGGTGTGCAGACCGTACTCACCGGCTACAGCTACACCGGCCCATGTGATGGCGCCCCGGGCAGCAAAACCTACGCTGCGCTGCAGCGACTGGCCCAGAAGGGCGGCTATACGGGCGTGATCGATGGCGTGATGGGCACGAACTCGTGGAAGGGCGTCCAAACCGTTCTGCAGGGGTTCGGCTACACAGGTCCCATCGATGGTGCGCCGGGTACGAATACCTACATCGCCCTCCAGCGTATGGCGGGAATCGGTGGATACACCGGTCCAGCTGACGGGTCTCTTGGAAGCTTCTCATGGAAGGCTCTGCAGGCAATCTTCGCCGGCTGCTCCTACACGGGGCTCATCGATGGAGTACCGGGCACAAACACATACGCCACGCTGCAGTTGCTCGCAACTGTGGGCGGCTACGTTGGCCCCCTCGACGGGATCCCCGGCCCACGCACGTACGCGGCACTTTCGAACCTGATTCGTTAGTCCACCAAGAGCGACACAACATGTCCGCCACAGCGCCCCGGGGTTCGAAAGGGCCCCGGGGCTCTTCCCAACAGAACAAACGGCCGGCGTCTTGGCGGAACATCGCAGGGGTACTGGGGGCTCTCATCCCCACTGCAAACGCAATTCTCCTAAGCGTCCAGGCGACGCTGGCTCAACCCGGCGTCGACCGGGTGATTCCGGGATGGGTCTACGCGACCGTGAACGGTGGCGTCCTGATCGGAGCACTTCTGACCAAGATCATCGCCGAAATTATCAGCACACCAATCTTTCGTCTGTGGCGGCAGCAACGCGACGGCACGAACACTCCTGGCCCGCGCAAGCGCCTAGACGAGAAAAAGCAAGGATAAACCAAAATGACTGCCACTACCAGACACCCATGCCGTCACACCGGTGGGCCCGCTTCTGCCCCGTCGGCCCAACGTATACTGCACCTACAACGACGACGAATATGGGGGGCACTAAATGCACGTTCGACCTCGTGGGGTAATCCAAATTATGGGGATGACCACTCTACTTTTGGCGGCAGTCGGACTCACGGCTTGCGCGAACGCGGCGCCCGCCGCCACGAACTCAGCTTCCCCAGCGTCGCCGACATCAAGCGAGACGCCCACGGCAATCGCCTCACCAACGCCCGATGTCCCCGCAGCGGGCTGCGATTTCACGTCGACAAGGGAAATCTTCAATCCGGAGGATCCGGAGAACGACGGCCTCTTCTACATAAAACTGACCAACACTGCCTCTACGGGCTGCCAATTGTCGGGGTATCCGGACGCTGCCTTGGTCGACTCGTCCGGTCAAACCGTGGGGGGACCTGCTTCACAACTCAACGACATCCCGGACCAGGTAGTCTCCGTGGAACCCGGGGGCGCAGCCTACGTGCTGATTGGTTTCAGGGGCCGCGCCCACTTCCCGAGTTGCAACCTCGTAGGCGCGGATGCAATCCGGATTCGAATTCCTCAGACCGGCCAGGAAGTCCTGGCCGATGTGAAGGATCTCGCAATTTGCGACCAAGACACCGCGGGGTGGTTGACGTTCAGCATCGCGCCGACGAAGGACAACGTCATCTCCTAATTGGGCAATGGATCCGAGATGACCTCGGGGATCGATGGAATCTCCCCCTTTATCCACGTCGAGGCGGCTGGCCCGTCGCCACCGTCTACGTAGTCGTGGGCAGTTGACATGCGCATTCGAAGCGTGTATCTGCCCAGCCAAGATCCCATCGGGGCCTTGAGGTTCTACCGTGACACTTTGGGATTGCCTGCCTCCGAATCGAGCGTGCCTCCGCAAGTGATGGTCGGCACCACTGTGATCAACTTAGTACCCCGACGAGTCATAGAAGGCGCGATGCATCTAGCCTTCACCATCCCGCAAAACCAGGTGCATGCAGCCCACCGATGGTTGTCAGAAAGGGTGCAGCCCCTCAAGAAATCGGGCGCTGACACATATAGCCAACCTGCCCCATGGCAGTCTGAGTCGATCTACTTCAAGGGTCCTGACGACGTTATCCTTGAGCTGATCGCTCGGAAGGCGTTGGCAAATGCCACCGACGGGCCGTTCTCCAGCTCCGACCTTCTTTGCGTGAGTGAGGTAGGTCTGCCCGTCGCTGATGTGGTTGAGACTTCTGGACAGGCCTGCGAAGCTTTTGGCCTTGAGCCCTTGGGCCCCACGTCTGAACACTTCGCTGCCGTGGGCGATCAGGAGGGACTCCTAATCTTTGTCCGCCGTGGCCGGCCATGGATACCGACATTGAATGCAGTCGCCGTCTGCGGCCCCTCAGCCGTGGGCATAACGGACGTGCCAAGATCGTCCACCTTGGAACTCGATTTCGGCCGAATATCGAGCGTCCGAGGTTCGGGGGGATCGGTCGATGATCGCCGAGCGAGCGTCGTCCTTGACCAGACCATGCTCCCGGACGCTGCTGATCGGATCGCTCCGGAGCCCCAGTCGCTCGGTGCCCGAAGCCCGAGTCGCTCGGTGCCCGAAGCTCCAGCCTCATCTGCACACGAAACTGGAGGACCCTGGCAAGGCGAGCGGGTAATCGTGTGCGCACACTTCCGCCGAAAGCTCGCCCAGCGTTTCGACCCATCGGCGGCCGTCCATTCTGCGGATCCGCAACGCGACTTGGATCAAACCTTAGCGTTGAGCATGTCTCCACTCGGCTGGTGGCGCTTGGTCGGCCCTGGAATTGCGGGTGTCAACGTCGCATCCCACGGGCGACTTCAAGCGGCGGAAAGCGACAGCAGCCATGTCCGTTTTCGAGACGAGCTCGTTGAGCAGTTCGACGCACCTGAACAGCAAGCGTCCCAGACCTGAGTAAATGGTGTGAGCGACAACAACAACTTTGGGCCTCGACACTCCTTGGCAATCGCACCGGTTCCTGCTTCACGGAACCTGACAAAAGGAATCAGCGCTAGCGTTTGTGGAATGGAGAATCAGCCGTACATGATCGCAGCCGACCCCAGTGAACCCGGCTCCCGAGTCGTGGTCACTGAGCCGGATGGCCAGCAGCTGCACATCCGTCGTGAGGACGCTGACCCCGAACACCGGTTCATTGCCTACCGGCTCGCAGCGGGCTGGTTCGGCAATCTGCCGGCAGGGTACGAGACGGACTAGAAAAGGTCCATCACTATAAAGAACCTCGGAGAATCAAACACGGGGTCCTACACATCCTCGTAACCAGCAGCGAGGTCGTAGATCCGGAGGTCTACGGCGGTGATATCACTCGCCGAGACGAGCTTGTAGTGAGCCTCTCGCCGGATGACGACTCGGTCGTCTTGCACTGTCAGGTCGAAAAGCGCGATGAGTCCGTCACCTGCGAACTGCACCGAGATGTTGCGGCAAATCATTTCTGGCCACTTCACGGCGCAGGCCGCCATGTCCTGCTCGACTTGAGTAATCCCGAGCCTGTCCGATCCCCCTTTGGCCTGTACTGGCAGGATGAACTGGCGTCCATACCGGTCGACGGCGGCGTAGATCTCGTCTACTTCGACCTGTCCGATATCGGCGACGTTCGTCCGAAGGTGGTTCTGCAAGGAGTACGACGCCACGCCCAGAAAGATATCGATGAGGCGGTTATAGCGGACCTTCGCCAGCAGCGCCTGTTCGTCACTTAGTGCTGCTGCAGCGATGATTTCCGGAGTCGCGTCGGGGATCTTCGTCACGCTCAGAGACGGATTTGGCGTGATCGGAATCTGTGCGGGGATCGCGTCGAACCTGTACTTTCCATCTCCCGAGCCGCGGATGATCCATTCCATGCCCTTCAGAGCCGTGGCGTTGATTGCAGAGGGCATGTCCTTCCTGAAGCGATATGTGTAGGGGATGTCACCCAAATTCTTGACACGTTTCAGCCCCAGCGCCTCGGCACCCACGTCGAGATCTTCCCTGTCCCACTCGACGCGAACATCGCCTTTGAGATAGTGATGTTTGAAAACCCAGTTGAGGATCTGCTCGTAACGGGGTGGTTCCTTCGCGGCCACGCTCAGCCGACCTTGCGATCACGCTGCGGGATCACTCGTTCGGTGAGTTTAAAATGCTCATGGGCCTGGCCTGAAGTCATATACAGCAGGTCGGTCGAGCCGAGCTTGACCGGCTTCCCCTTCGTCGGCGTCACGCAGTCAGCAGCGAGGATCGCGGCGCCAACTGCACGCCCTAGTCGAGCAGGAACAGAGTTCCCAATTTGGCGGAAGCCGTTCCACTTTGTGACGTGGAACCTGAACCAATCTGGGTAGCCGTGCAAGCGCGCCGCTTCTCGCACAGTTATGACGCGCGAGTGCACCGGGTGGATCGGCCGCGGCGCCGTGTACGCTCCACGGTCCGATGCGGTTCCAGCTCGAAGGGTGTTGCAGAGGCCGTCGGGGTGAAGTCGCAAGAATCTACTCACTTTTTCAGTCGTGCCCGGCTCGGCGGCACGGAACCTGTCGATTGACTTTTTGGTGTGCACGGTACGGGCGGATGAGGTCAGTTCGTCGGCTATGCGCGGACGAGGGCGGGAGAAATCAGTGGGGTCCGACTTGGAGCCGCGCAGCCTGGAGGCGTACTGGCTTGCTGCTCCGTATTCGACAGATTCGATGTTGTCGTCGTGCAGCAGCTCGTCGAAGAGGTCGGCGTCAGGGAGGTCCCCCAGTGCGTCCAGCACGCTCGGCCCGAGTGGCAGCGTCGAGCTTTTCGGTACGTCCCCTTTGATGGTGCGCGGGGTGTGAGTCGCTTTGGGGTACTCAGGAAGTTCGATGTCGTTACGCGCTCCTAAGAGGAAGACTCGTCGCCGCGACTGGGGTGCGCCGTACTCCGCGGCCTGAAGTACCGTAATCGGAGTTACGACTCGGTAGTTGCCGCTGGCCTCAACCGTTTCCACGACCTCATCAATGAGCTGACGATGCCCGCCGATCATGAGTCCGGCCACGTTCTCCATCAGGAAGTAGCGCGGTTTCAGCTCGAGGACAACGCGAACAAACTCTTTCAGAAGCAAGTTCCGGGGGTCGTCGATGGCGCGGCGACCGATCATGGAGATGCCTTGGCAAGGCGGCCCGCCTGCTACGAGATGGATCTCCCGGTCACCTATCTCGGATTCCTCGCGGATCTGAGCCCCAGATATCTTAGACACGTCGGCGCAGAACGTCTTGCCTTGCGGGAAGTTGAACTCGTGTACCGCGGCGTGAATGGGATCGTACTCGACGGCGGCCGCGATTTCGTACCCGGCCTGTTCAAGGCCAAGCGAGAGGCCTCCGGCTCCTGCAAAGAGATCCACTGCGAGTGGCCGGCGAACGTCAATCAACATGGGTCAAAGACTATCTTCGTCGATCGATGTTCGCCGAATCGAGGACTCCGCGCCGCGTGTCGCCTGCCTCACACCGGCAGTGGGGATTCCTCGCCTGAACCAGTGTCAGACGCGGTTGAGGTTTCGAGGCTGCTGGCACTGTTGAATGCGTCTTCGGTGTAGCCCGCTGGCAGTGAAAACGCCCCCGGCCGGGAGAGTGAACGGCCAGGGGCGTTGCTCATGGGGCGTGGCTATGCTTCGTTATTCGTCGTGGCGCGTGCCGCTCGACGATCACGCTCGTCAGCGCTTTCAGCGCGTTCGTTGCGATGGTGCGTGTCACCGGCGCGAAGCCCTCGCCCCTGGATGGGGCGTCGGCCGCGGAGTCGATTACGCCTGGTCGTCTGGCTTCCTGTTGCGGCGGATCTGCGCAACGGCGCGACTGAGGTCGGCGCCGATGTAGTCGGCGTCGATGACTCGACCAAAGGTCTTGGATCCTTCGGCGCCCCAGCTGTTGGTGTGCTCGCGACCGACGACGATCACCGCGTCGCCCTTGTGGAACGTCGCCGCTGCGTTCTCGCCTAGCTCGAACTTGGCTTCTACGAAATGCGTCGTCGGGTCCACGTGCTCCATGTACCTTCCGGCGCGATACTCCCCCGTGTTCTCGATGACTCTAAACTTCGTGATGTTGAGACTGCCGGCCTTCACTACGTCGACGTCGGCGGCGAGGTTCCCAATGATCGTGCGCTGAGTTGACATGTGCTCTGTTTCTTCGGTTGATTGTGCGGTTGTGTGCGGTTCTGAACTAGATGGCTAATGCGGTGATGATTTCGGGCCGGAACCCGGACCAGCTGGTGGACTCCATCTCGACGACTGTGTAACTGACGCCCACCTGGTCAAGCTTCATCTTCGTCATCCGACACGGCTGGCACTCTGGCAACGTATAGACGACCACTGACTCACTCATAACTCCGCCCCTCCCCCACCAACAATTTTTCGTGCCTGTCTGGCAGAGGGAATCGATTGAGAGCGGGAACGCCGCAGTGCAGGGTCGTGGAAACACTGGAACGGGCGCAGCGAGTGAGGATATGCCGCGAAAGCCTGGAACGAGAGGCACGCAGCAAACTACGGTGAACGGCCAGACAGACGCAACCATCACAGGCTCTACAGTGCCGCACAGCGGCTCCCCTCGGTGCCGGCCTCCGTGCCGGTGACCGTCTTGAATGGCTATTTTGTTTGGTACTTCTCGCGTATGGCGGCCTCGACAACGCTACGGATCGTTGCGCCGTCTTCCGCGGCCGAAGCTGCGTCGATGAGTTCGAGAACATCGGGGGCCAGCCGGGTACTGAACGGCACCGTGGCCTCGCGGCGTGGGCGGCCGCGACGCGGTGCGGCGCCGGCCGTAGCCACGGGGGCCTGAAAGGCCACAGGGGCGGCCTGGGGGGTCGGTGCGCTCTGGCGGTAGTCCACCGGGTCTACGCGTTCGTCGGGTGCCGCCTGCGGCTTGCGGCGGCGGCTGAGGTCTGGTCGATCTTGCTGCTGGTCGCTCATCGAATCACCTGGTTCACGATCTTGGTGTAGGCGGCCACGACGGGCGCGCCCTTCCTGTAGTTGCCGTACCACTCCCCCGTGAGGCGAACTTCTTGAATGATTGCCCTTTCGGGCACTAGGGGCATGAGAAGCATTCCGGTGTCGCGCAGCTCGTCCGTGCTGGCAACGGCTGGTCGGGAAGGGATTGTCTCTTGGACCCTGCCGCAGACGATCCCGGCCTCTGAGAGCGTGATGGGTGCGCCGATGCGCTCCCTGCTGAGGCGGAACTGTTCGACAGTGCGCCGTGCGCCTGCAACGCCGTCCACGCCGTCACTGGAGGCCGTGGCGGCATAAACAATCGAGTCGGCAGCATTCAACGCTGACAGGATGAGCGGGCCGCCCTGCCTGTTGGGGCAGTCGATAACCACCAGGTCAGCGGAGATACCGACAAGTGCCGTTCGTAGTCTCAATTCGGCGTGGTCTGCTCGATCAGCCTCACGGTTGGAGACGTTGCGAGCGGAAGGAATCACGCGGAGATTCTTTGACCAGGTGGACTGCACGGCCAAGTCCTCGCCCCATCCTTGCGGGTCTTCGTCTCCGAGAATCGCGCCGACGTGGAGGCCTTCACCGGAGGGTGCGACGTCGAGCCATTTGGTCGCTGCCGCACGGGGGTCAAGATCAACCAGGACCGTCCGCCGGCCTTGGTCGGCGGCGGTCATTGCGATCGATACGGCGGTAGTCGTTTTCGAGACGCCGCCCGATTCGCTGTAGACCATTAATGTTTGCATGCTTTCAATCATTCCTGCTTGCATTCCTTCTGTCAATCATTCCTGCATTCTGTCTTTCTATCTTTCTGTCTTTCTGTCTTTCTGTCTTTCATGCATTAATTATTCGACTCGAAGAACGGGCAACACTTCGCTATCGCGCCTACGGGGGAGTGTGAGGGGGTCGCCCCTCACCGGCCGGCCCGCGAGGGCCAGCCGGCAGTTGGTCCTGGCTAGTCGGCCTCGACAAGGCACTGGGGGCAGCTCTTGGCGATTGCTAGGGCGCGGTCGAAGTCGTCCATGCGGTGCAAGCTCTGGTGGTCGGCGCATGCGCAGAATCGTTCGGTCATGGTGTTGCCTTCCGGCTGGGGGAGGGGCGGCCCTGGCCGCCCCTCCGGGTCGTTAGTCGTTTACGCGGGTGAGGGTGTCGACGAAGGTCACGTATCCGGCGCTGGCGATCGTTGCTGTGTGCGCCAGCGTGTATCCGGCTTGTGCGTGGCTGTGCAGATCCTCGCCACGCTTGGCGAGCTGACGGGTACGGCTCCAACTGTTGTCGTCGATTTTGGTGACTCGCGTCTGGATTGTTTCGATGCTCATAGTGACCATTGCTCTTCCTCCCGTGCTGCTAGATGTTGCGGAGCATGCTGACGATGGTGGGGAACGGCGACAGGTTCTCAATGAGCGTGTCGACGCTTCCCGGGTCGGGCTTTTGGGCGAAAGCCTTCTGGACCCGCGCGAACTGGCTATCGCTGAGCCCTACGGTTTGGCCTTCGGGGTTGGTGCCGACTGCGATGGCGGTTCCAAAGATCACGGTCGGGTTGCCGAGCCGATGGGCGAGCACGGTTGCGGGCAGGTTCAGGGTCGACCCGTTGATGAGTCCCTCATCATCGACGAAAAGGTCGATGCTGTCGGCCACGTCGACGACGGCGAACATACGGCAGCCGATGGCGGCCGCGATGTCGTTGTCACCCTTCGCGCTGTCCAGGTCGAGCGTGGTGATGGTTTCGGTCGGGTCGATCTTGACGCTGCGGATGGTGGTGGTCATGGTGTTTCCCTCTCCAAGGATGGTGAGATAAGCGGGGTCCCGGGCTCTCATGGGCAGTGGTTGTGTTGTCGTCCACCGTTTCTCTGCCCTTGGTGGCAAGAGAAATCGATTGAGAGCGGGAGTGCCGTAGTGCACGCAATCTGGTGCGAAATAAGGGAGCTTGCGACCGCGCTCCAGATTGTGGGTGACGCAGGCACGGAGCGAACTACGATGATCGGCCACCAAGGGAAGAAAAGTTCTGTCAGGGTCAGGCCGGCGCAGCCGGCTCCGCGTGGATCCGGCCTCCGTGCCGGATTCACCTGGGGGAGTGTGAGGGGGCGCCGTCCCCCTCACGGCCGACCTCGTGAGGGTCGGCCCGGCGGTCAGGTGGTGGCAGTTGACCTGGCGGTTACGTCGTCTTGGTCGCCTTCCCAGAAGTGGCCTAGTCCGGCGTCGACCATGCTGCGGATCAGCGCGGCCGCGTTGATGCCGCGTGCAGCTCGATCGGGAAAAGACAGGGTGACGGTGATGCTCTGGGTGGGGGCAGCCTGGTCGACGTCGCCGTGCTGCGCGTCGGTGGCGTATTGGTACGTCCACGCGATCGCAACGGCGCCACTCGGGCCGTCGCCTTGGGGAGTGATACCGGCGCGGTGTTCGTCCTGGCCGGGGTGGGGTGCTCTGCTGCAGCTCCACTGGATCCCGACAACGTCGACGGTCGTCGTTCCATATCTCGCCCCGGTGGGACTGAGGTCGGCGTCGGGGACGTCCTGGTCGAGCTGGTGCGCCTCGAGCGTGGCGGGACGTTGGTAGGTGATGATCATGGCCGGATCTCTTGTCGTCCCTGTGTCGGGACCGTTCTCGAAGGTGGGTGCCGGGCTGGGCCGGCTGTACTTGGTGGGGGAGTGTGAGGGGGTGTCCCCTCACGGCCGGCCCTGGGTGGGCCGGCCGCTGGGGCGGGACTACTCGGGCCGCACGAGCTGCTGAATCTCGGCGTACGGGGCGGTGTCGGTCCAGGTGTAGCCGGTGGTGACGCTGACCGTTTTGAGGTTGGCGCGCACGACGTCGCGCCACTGGCCGCGGATCTTCACCCGGTCGCCCTTCTTGACGGTGGAGCGGTCGTAGCCGGTGGCCGTGCCGCTGGCGACCTGGGCGGCGCGTACGGCTTCCCAGTAGGCGATCTGGTCGCGCTTCTCGTCGATGTGCGGGGCGAGGCGTGTCGCCCGGGCCTGGATCTGCTCGGCGGTGGCGTCGATGTAGCCGCGTGTGTCGCCGTAGCACTGCGCGGTTATGCGGCGTTCGAGCTTGCGGAGCTCAGCGCCCAACGTTTCGATGCGGTTGGCCACGGTGACCGGGTTGTAACGGGCGTCTGTGGTGTGGGTGGCCGCGTCGGCGCGGGCCTGGGCGACGGTGGCCTCTGCGCTGGCTTCGACTGATTTACGCATGGCGGTATCTGCTTTGGCGATCGCGTTACGGTGGCGGCCTTCGGAGTGGTGGCCAACCTTGATCGGCTCGCCTCCCTCGGGCAGCCGGTCCAGCGCCGCGCGGGCCTTGTCGTAGGCAGCATCTTCCGCGCCGGTCTTGCGCTCTGCCTTCGCGGCCAGGGCGTCGACCCGGTCGGCCTGGCGCTCGATCTTTCCGGCCTCGACGTCGGCGGTTGCGCGGTGGCTGCTGTCGATTTCGGTTGTGACCTCGAACCCGGCGGCTTCAAGCGCCGTCTTGGTGCGGGTGATGGTGTGCAGCTTGGGCAGGCGGTCGCGGGACTGGGGGACGAACCATGCGCTGATGCTGCGACCCCAGCGCCATCCGGTGGACTTGAGGACTTCGGCGGTTCCGTCGCCTCGGCTGGTCCCGTCGATCATCGTTCCGGCTTCGTGGGTGTGGGTGATGGTGAGCATTAGCGGGTTCCTCTCGGGGTTGCACTGGCGTTGACGCGGGAGCCGTTCGGGGTCATGACGATGACGAACCGGCTGCGGGGGTTGGGGTAGCTCTGGCTGTTCCAGTAGGTCGACATGTCGGCGCTGCTGAGCAGGCTTTCGGCCCCGAGCACTCCGGGAGTCAGGGGCGGAAGCTGAGTGGTGAGCATGAGTCTTTTTCCCTCGGTCTAGGCGAAGCTGTCGGCGTAGCGGCTGGCGGTGCAGGTTTCGCCCGGCTGAGTGTCTGCGGCACCTTCGGACCGGCAACCGCTGCAGGCGCACCCACCGGCGTAGCGCTCCCGGGGATAGGTGTTCTCGTACGGGTAATCTGACTCAGCCATGGGTTCTCTCCCTCTTGAACAACTGTTTTTTTGCCCTATCTGGCAAGAGAAATCGATAGCGACCGGGAGTGCGTAGTGCACGGATTCTCGGGCGAAATAAGCCCGCAGGGCGCGTCCGAGAATTTGGGCACGGAGGCACGGGAGGGAGCTACGGTGAAACGCCAGAAAGGACAAAAAGGCCCTTGGGACAGTGCCGCGCAGCGGCTCCAAATTGCTTGCGACGGCATCGCCGTCGTGGTTTCAGAGTGATATCACTCTGATATCCCCCGGCCGCGCAACGGCTCAAATTGGGGGATGGGTACAGCGGCCGCGCCGCTGTTCTGTCACGGCCCGTCAGGGGCGTGTGCCTGGGTGCAGGTTCCGGCCTCCGTGCCGGTGCCGGGGACGGAAGAACCCGGCGCGACAGTTTCGGGTACTGTCGCGCCGGGTCGGGGAAGAAGCTACTCCTGAGTGCCCTTAGCGGCTACGGCTTCGACTGCCTTGGTCGCGGCCTTCTCCGCAACGGTGTCGATCACGATTTGCTCAACGTCGCTGAGGCCGTAGCCCCATGCTGCCAGCTGCTCGAAGTATCGGGCGCTAGTGGCGTTCGGGTATCGCCATGTTTCCTTGCTGGTGCTGTCCTCGATACCGGCCAGGACGATTGCGAGGCTGACGTGCTGCGCCTTGGTGGGGGTCTTTTCCACCAGTGCAGCGAGCTTGTCGGCATCCCCGTAGTTCGCCCGCTTCATGCCGAGCAGAGTGTGCGCGAGCACGTTTCCGTTCTGGATGGCTTTGCCGACCATGCTGTGGTGCACGGTCAGGCCCACGGTGATGGCCTGGGTGGCATCCTTCGGGAGCGTCTTACGGCTCAGGAACTCTGCCAGCCATTCGCGGCGCACGACCTCAGCGCTGGCCCACGCCTTGTTGTTGGCGATCAGGGTCTTACGTTCGTGCTTCTGCTCTTCGGTCATCGGGCCGCTGGTGGCCCCGCTGCCGCTGGACTTGCGGAATCCGGCAGTCTTGGGGTCTTTCAGGAAGTAGCGCACGGTGGCCGTGTCGCTGTTGCTGTACGCGTACACGTAGGCGGCGCGGCCTTCGCTGGTAGCGATGTGCTCGGCGGTGACTGATTCGCCGTCTGCGGTGGTCAGGTAGGTGATGCTCGTGTAGTCGGTTTCGTAGGATCCACGGTCGCGGTCCAGAACCTCGAAGCCGCGCGCGATCAGGTCGGCGGCCGCGTCTGCCTTCATCGTCGCTACCCGCTTGTCGTCGCGTGCGCGCTGCGCTGCGTGGTCGAACTGCTCGGGGCTGGTGGTGGCAATGTCGATGAGTACGGACACGGTTTCGTCGTCGCCCTCGAACTCGATCAGCGCGGCAGCCTGGTCGAGGGTGAGTGAGTGGCTGACGATGGCGGATGCCGCGACGGCGTTCTCTGCGACAGCGATTCCGGCCTTGACTGTGGCGGGCTTGCTGCCCAGTCGCTTGGCGATCACGGCGGGGGTCAGTCCCTCGAAAGCCAACTGCTGGAATGCGGCAACCCGGTCGGCGTCGGTGACGGCCTCGCGGTGATCGTTCTCGGCCATCTGCTGCACGATGCGCTCGACGGTCGTTTCGTCGGCGGCAACGATGTAAGCGGGGATGGTGGCTAGTCCGGCCTCACGAGCGGCGAGGGTGCGGCGCTGACCTGCTCGCACGATGATGTTGCCCTGGTCGTCTCGCCGGGCGAGGATCGGCGTCAGGACGCCGTTTGCCTTGATGCTGGCCACGAACTCGCGGCCGAGCTGAGCTTCGGTGCGCACGTTGGCTTCTACAACGATCAGATTCGGGTCAATGTGCTCGATGGTGCCGACATTTACGGTGGTGTTAGTCATTGGGTTCTCTCTCCATCAACTGTTTTTTTGGCCTGTCTGGCAAGAGAAATCGATTGAGAGCGGGAGTGCTGTAGTGCAGGGTCGTGGAATACCGCAGCGCAGCGAGGATATGCCGCGAAAGCCCGAAACGAAGGCACGGAGCGAACTACGATGACCGGCCAGACAGACGAAAAAAAGAAACAAGGCGGCCGCGCAGCGGTCCCAGGCCCACAGGGCTCACCGGAGGTGGTTTCTCTGCCGATTAGGCAGCGCTCGACCACCAGAGCGAACCAGGGGCCAACATTCCGTTGACGGCCCAATAGCGGGCCATGCGGTGATCACCCCGGCCGTCGCGGTCGCGGGGGTAGAGCGGCCAGCTGCGTTCACCTGGCCGGCTGTCGGTGAATTCGAGAGTGCGGCTCGTGACGTGGAGTCGGCGCATGCGGGCTCGAGGCGCTGTGGTCATCCGGTCAATTTCTGCGTGCCACCATGCCCACACTTCACGTTCGGCTCGATACCGTTCGGTTCGATCAGCCAGGGCGCCGGCTACTCCCTCGGTGCGAGCTGCATGGTCCCGAAGATCCCTCTTGGACCTGGCCCAGCCCTCGGAGTGTTTGACGATGAGCTTGTGACGGCGGAGCCGGCTGAGGATGGTAGCGGTGTGCCTAGTCGAGACACCCAGTAGACGAGCAGCGGTTTCAACGGTCAGTGCGGGGATCTGGCGTAGGAGTGCGTAGACCTTCCCGGCGAGGTGTCCAAGGCCAGCACGGGTGAACAGGTCGTGGCGCTGGTCGGTGAGTTGGTTCTCGAGCTCAGTGACCAACGCGGCCCTGAGGTTAAAGAGTTCGGAGGGGGGGCGGGGGTTATTGAGTAGTTGTGGCCGGACTGTACCGGGGGTTGTGGAAAACTCGCGGAGTAGGCGCCATTCGGCGGCGTTGCCGTCATCGCAGGGCGTCACTCGTTCGATGAATCCATCCCGTGCGAGGGCTGTGAGGGCGTCTGCGGCCGTGGTGCGGCCGAGCCCTCCCATGAGTGCCAGGTCGCGGGTGGAGGCCGCTACGACCCGTTTCCCGGTCTGCAGGGTCAGGTAGGCCAGGGAGAGCAGGATTGTGCGCTGCGAGATTGCCTTCTCGGTGCGACCCCACCGGCCGGGGGAAGCCGTCAGGCGGCTCAGGAGCACGTCTACGTCGGTGACGAGGGCGTTCAGCTCCGTGAGGTCGGCGGGCTCACGGGAAGCCGGCAGCGGGCGTTGTACGGCCGCGAACTGCAGGGCCTTGGCCCACTGGCGTTCCAGTCGGGCGCGGGCTTCGCCCGTGGTTCGGTTGTGGCGGCTGCCTCGGCCGTTGTTCTTGGTGCGGTAGTGCTCCATGCCCGGCGCGCTCTTCGCTGCGTGCGCGACGTCGCCTAGCGTCCATCCGGCGTTGGCTGCGGAGAGCAGGCACGCAAACCCGGTCCAGCTGGGGTTGCTGCCGCCGCCGATCGTGGCCATGTGGGCGGTGCCTGCGCGGCTGAGGGTGCGGTGCGCCCTGTGGTGCTCGTTCACCGGACCGGCCGGGGCGCTGCCGGCTACGCGCAGCGCCGGCTTGCGCGTGTCGAGAGCCGCGGTGAGGGCGTCGAGGTCGTCGAGCGTCGTTGTGGCGGCGGTGAGGGCGTCGAGGTCGCCCCAGAGCACGGTGGAGCTGCTGCCGTCGCGGTGCGGCGACAGGGGCGGGCGGGCGGCGCCGGTACGCGGGTTGTTGAGCATGCCGTGGTCGAGGGTGCCGAAGTTGGCGTGTGCTGCGCCGGAGAGGGTGACCATGCGCCCGGCCGCCGCGCCCTCGCGGAGGGCAATCCAGATGTGCCGGCCGCCGGTGCCGGAGGACTGGCAGACGACGTGCGCGATCGACAGGCTGTCGAGGATGCGGGAGAGTGCGTCGCACTCGTCGTGAGCCTGTTCCATGAGGTCGACGTCGACCTCGCCCTTGATCTTGCCGTCGAAGTCGAAGCAGAGGACCCGGAAGAATCCGCGTTCGTCGGCCAGGTTCATCGCCCACGGCGTCGTGGGGGAGTGCGGCCCGACGCGTTGCACGCTGGGATAGGCGTTCTCGTCGAGACGGCCGTAGGCGTCCCGTTTCATCACGCGCACCTGGTCGCGGGGGCTGATTCGTCGCGTCAAATCCCAGGCTGTCCACGTTTTGGAGGACACGCCGGAAATATCTTGGCGCGTTTTGCGGTCGAAAACAGCGCTATCAGGTACTATCAGGTCATCACCTTCCTCCGGTTGGTGGTACTTCAAAGGCCCGGTTCAACCGGATCTTTACTGGAAGAGCTCGAACCTCGTGCCTGGCAGCTGAGAGGGTTTGAGCACCAATGCTTCAAGGCCCGTCGTGAAAACGACGGGCCTTATGCGTTAATCGGAGTCGATGGGCAGCTCCTCGTTGGTCTGCTTGGGCCACCACACGGGCAGGTTCGTACTTTCGTCAACCTCGATCTGAGCAACCAAGCGCTCAAAGAACACGGCAGAAGAAACTCCTGCGCTCTCCGCGATCGAGTCGAACCGCTCTTTTGACGCACGCTCAACCTCGTACCCGATGGAAATCGGGTCTTTCAGTGTGCCGCGTGCGCGACGTCGAGTAGCCATAGATCAATTGAACCCTAGCCCCATGGTTAACGCGCCAACGGTGTGGGCGTGTCGCATTTATTCGCCCTCATTTCGTGCCGGTCCACAAACGCGCGCTGATGCTGGGGCGGCCTGCACATCGTGAGGGTCGCTGAGTTGGCACGCCGGGCAAGCGGTGGCGGACAGCGGGCTGCTAATGCCACAGCTGCGGCAGGGCGAGCTGTTGACCGGCCGCGCTGCGCCCGCGGCGAGGTCAGCCGTGTTGCCGGAGGCGTCGAGGATCTGCACGTACGCGTCCGGGTGGATGGCCAGAGCGTAGGTGCCGGCTACGTCGATGACGTGGACTCGGACGGGCCGGTGCACCTGGCGGGCGGTCGCCGTGCAGCGGGCGATCACGCCCGCACGGAGCCGGGCCAGGTCGACGGCGACCAGCGGGAGAGAGGTTCCGTTGATCGTGAGTTCGCCGGTCAGGTTCTCGCGGATCGTCGCGTCGATCCGGGGGTAGGCAGGGATGAAGCTCATTCGTCGTAGTTCCGTGAACAGGTGTCGTCGCACAAGGTCTGGCCAAACAGCGCATAGAACTGTTCGGGATCTACCCAGTTAGGAGCAAGCGAGTCATTTGCGAGTGCTGCAACATCTGCGTTGGTAGTTCCAAAGGCGCTGACCCTGATATCAAGGTGGCAACCGGTACTAGGTGCTTCATTTCCGATCGCCGTGATTTGCTGACCGATGGCCACCTGGTCACCCACCGCTACGGCTCGATCCGTCACGTGACTGTGGAGGTAGGAGACGATGTAGCCCTCCGGGCTCTTGACCGAGAGGGTAAGCCGATCGGAAAGAGTGACCGTGCCGGGGGCGATCGCGTAGACCGGCGTCCCGCAAGCGCCTGAGAGGTCGTCTGCGGGGTGGTAAGTGCTGGCACCTGCGACACGACCTGGCCGGGGGCCATAGTTATCGCTCATGTTGAACGGCTTTGTGAGCGGGAACCCTACGGGGCCGTCAGCGCAGCCTCCCGATGCCGGCGCAGCGGCCGCTCCCTCTTGGCTGGTGTCGCCATTGAGGGCCGCGGTGATCTGTCCAGCACCGTCCCAATACGTTGTGTAGAAGTAGGGATCGGCGTTTCCCTGGACGGCATGTGCGGCGAGCGTCGGTTCAATCGATTCCCAGTTCGCTACGCCCGGAAGTCGCTCATAGAACTTGGTGGCAGATGTGAACGGGTCGAGACGCTCTTCGGTGGTTCCCCAGCTGCTTTGCTGCTGGAAGGGACCGATTGAATCGGCAATTGATCCGTCTGGGTTAATCGCGTTGTCACCGTACGTGAGCGATTGGAGGCTGGATTCACCCATAGCCGTCATGACGCCGAGCTGCTGCGCCCGCGCGTTTAGGCCGAGCTGCTTTGCCGCGTTCATGATCCCCGCGGCGACCACAAGCTGGTCGTGGTCGAAGCCGGCTATCGGTCCCGAAGGGACCTTGGAGACGTCGACGGTTGAGGCAGTGCCGCCGCCGCACGCGGCCGCGGCGCTACTGCCACCTCCCATGAGAATCAGAAAGATCCCGAAAATCCCGCCGATTACTAGGACGGGTACTAGCAACAAGACGATTGCGCCCCCAGAGCCGTTCTTTTCCCCCACGGTTGTCTACCTGGCTGGGGGTGTGAGTCGGTCGGCCAGCCACGCGTCGGTCGGAGCCTGGCGAGTGAGTGAAACGACGTAGGGCCCGATGTTCGTCGGGACGCTCACGAGCAGCGCGTATTCGGTGGCTCCGTCAACGACGGATCCTGCGCCCGTGACTTCGTTCACGGGCACCTTGGCGGGGTTGGTACCGGCGTATGCCGTGCCTGCTTCCTGGGTGAGGTATGGATACAGGCCATTGATCCACGTCGTTTCATCGACGCCTGGGCGAGCGAACGCAGTCATTAGTTTCTCTGCGACGGTCACCGCGGCAGCAACGCTCGTCTCGTCAGCCGGCGCCGGCGTGGCAATCTCGATTCCGTCGTGCAGGTCGTCAACTGGTGCCGACTCTGTTGGAATCGCGCTCGAGGTGGACGCCGGTGTGACGTCGGCCTGCGTGGAGCAGGCAGAGAGTCCCGCGACGGTTACCGTGACGGCCAGAATGGCCGTTACAGCCCTCACAGGCCCTCTGCGACGGCTGCTGCAGCTGCGAGCCATGCGCGCTTCGTAGCGGGAGCCAGAGCGTCGTAGCGGAGCTTTCCGCCGTGCAGCGCGTCGTCATACGGGATGGTGACAGCGCGGCGGGCGAGAACGGCGAAGCCGTCCGCGATCGCCTGGGCGCCGCTGGCCGTTTTTTCGGACTGAGAGACGATGACGACGGCGTTGGCTGCGAGCTGCGCGGAACGCTCGTCGCGCTGCGCGAGTGCTTCGAGCAGGAGGGCGCCGGCCTCGGCGGATTCGTCGAGGGCGGTCGTGGCGATGACGAGCTGGTTTGTCCGCTCGATCATCTGCTGCCAGCGTTCGGCGCTCTCGTCGTTGCCGGAGTCAACGAACACGAGCCGGAAGTATTTGCTGGCGACCTGGTGGAGTGAGTCGAACTCTGCGCGGGTGATCTTCTGTTCGGCTGACAAGACGATGGGGTTGGAGCGAAGCACGTCGTACTTGTCGCCGGTCTGGTGGTGCACGTAGTGCGCCAGATCCGACGATTGCGCGCCGGGCGAGAGTAGGCGGTTGGTCTGGGGCAGCAAGTCCTGCACGGTGGCGTCGTGGCCGCCTTGTTCCGTGCGCCAGCCGAGCGTGCCGCGCGTCTCGTTGTTATCCCATGCGAGTACCCCGGATCCGCCGTAGCGGGCGAACACGGCCGCCAGGATCGCGGTCGAGGGCGTCTTGTTGGCCCCGCCTTTGCCGTTCACGATGGAGATAGTTCGCGGGCCTGCCCAGTGCTGACTAACCGCGTGCACGTCGGCACGTTCGGCCATTTCCTCAGCGGATGGGGCGACCTGGATTCCGGCCCGGCTGAGCATTCCGCGCCAGCCTCTCGACGCGGGCTCCTGCGGGGTTTCCTGAACGAGGAAGGATGCTCGTGCAGCGCGGCGCTCACTGGTGACGACGGGCTCGGCTGCGTCCTTGATTGCCGCCCTGGTCGTGGCCGGCGGCGGGCTGATCATCGCGGCGGGTGCGACTGCTGGCGCGTCCTTAACCTTGCTCTGGGCGGCGGGTGGTGCAGTGACGATCCGCGAGGGCGTGGTGTCGTCTTTTTCGTTGTAGACGAAATCGCCCACGGCCTCCACCTTGCCGTCAGGGTGAACGTTCAGCCGACCCTGGCCCAGCGCGTCATCGGTGACCAACAGCACGGGACGTCCAGCCATGCGGGCGCGGCCCGTCACCTGAGAGAAGATCTGGGTGCGCACATCGGCATCGTCCGTCCCGGTGACGTCGTGCTTCACGCCGTCGACGTCGAGGACGCCAGTCAGGTCGCCCCGAACAGTCGCGTAGATGGTGGGCTGGTCTGGATCGTGCTGAGCCATAGTCGGCCTTTCGATTTTGGGTTAGTCGGTGATGTTGTTGCTACGGCGGAGCAGCCATGCTTTGAAGTCATCGCGAAGGATGACCCAAACCTTGCCTATCTTGATGGCCGGCAAGGGGTCGTCACTGTCTTTGGTGATGAGGTTTCGGATCGTGATGACTGTCACGCCGAACAATTCGGCCGCTTGTTCTGGGGAGAGCGTCTTTGGCAGGTCCGCAAACATGTCGTCAAGTGCGGTCACGTCAAAAGCTCCATGCTGATTCATATCGGCAGTCTAGATCTTTAACGACACGTATGGAACTGTATCGATATTCACGAGCTACTATAGGGGTCATAGGTTCGCTTCCGTTCAAAGAGGGGGGCCGGGTACGTGAGACTAATTATCGCGTGGGAACGTCACAGGAATTCGTCATACTTGAACCCGCGATAGCGAAGGAGAACCCGTGTCGGATACCCAGCACCCCTGGCTCACAGAACCAATCGAGCCCGAAGACACCCTCATCCCGGTAGTTGAAGAGTCCCGTGAGCTTCCGCGACCACAGACGCCGCAGCCTGGTGTGCCTGCACCAGACATGGCCGACCGCCTGCCACGCCGCGACGTGAACCGCCCCGCGACTCTCTGGTGGCTCGGCGTTCACGGGGGCGCGGGCGAAAGCACTCTGGCGGCCACTGTCGCCGGCTCGCGCTCGGCCGGGCATGCCTGGCCAACAGCAAACGACGGATCACTGTCCAACGTGATCCTGGTCGCCCGGTCCAACGCGAACGGGCTGGCTGCTGCACAACGTGCCGCAACAGAGTGGGCGTCTGGCTCGCTCCCGATGGTCCGTCTGCTGGGCCTCGTCATCGTCGCTGACTCACGCGGCAAGCTTCCCAAGCCCCTCCGCGACCTGGCACAGGTCGTCTCCGGCGGGGTCCCGCAAGTTTGGCAAGTCCCCTGGGTTGAGGAATGGCGGCTCGGAGAGCCGTTCGACCTCGACTCCTCACCCAAAGAAGTCCGTGCGTTGGCCGCCTCGGTCACCGCCCTGATCGCACCAACCGCCTAACCGAAAGGACTCACCATGTCTGTTCTGCACATCGCAGTTGAAACGCTGACCAACGTCGTCGCCGCCATTCCCGAGCCGGGAGATGGCACGCCCCCCGGAGCTGAAAAGTTCCAGGAAGTCATGGGCTGGGTCAAGTGGATCGCCCTGGGCGTGGCCATCATCGGCGTCATGATCATCGGCGCGAAGCTCGCCATCGAGAGCCGCCGCGGTGAGGGTGGAGCAGCCCTCGGGTCGCTCGGAACGGCGATGGCCGGTGTGATCGTCATCTCTGCCGCCGCCTCACTCGTCGGCTTCTTCGTCAGCTGACAGCAGCCGGCACCACCCAACCAACACAGCAATAAGAGGGGGGACTTATGTCCGACCAGTCAGAACAGCAGAACCCATTTCGCAGCCGACGATTTGTCCTTTCTATGGTGATCGTCGCAGTCATCGCGCTTCTCGCGGTGATCGTTCTCGTCAGCAACCTCCTTGGAGGCAAAGACGAGACAGCACCGACAGCCTCCCCCCTCCCGTCGACGACGGCGGTTCCCGTTGACAGCGATCCAAGCTCGTGTGGCTTGGAGGGTTACGAAACAACTGCGTCGCTCACCGACGCACCCGATACCACTTGGACTCTCGTTGGAACGGTAGCGGCGCCCTCGGACCCGGAAGGTTCTGGGCCGGGCGTGACCGACTCGTCCGGTTTCCGTAGCTGCTACGCACACACAGCAGAGGGTGCGCTCTTTGCGGCTGCCAACTACGTCGCCCTCGGCACCGATGCCACCATGTACGACAAGATGAGCGCTCTCGTTGCACCTGGCCCGGGACGTGACGCACTGATCGCGATGACTGAGGGCGCCGACAGCGGCGCGTCCAGCGATCGCGCCCAGGTCGCCGGGTTTGCTATCAACTCCTTTGACGAGAAGGCCGCAACAGTTGACCTAGCGCTGAACTACAACGACGGCCAGATGGTGAGCTTGCCAATCAAACTCGTGTGGTCAGCGGGGGACTGGAAGATCGTTGTAGCCGATGACGGCAGCATGCCTATTGCTCCAGCCGCCCTCAATGGACTTGGTGGCTACACACCCTGGTCAGGCGCGTAAGAATGTGCAACGGGTGGGACGTCGTTTGCGGGGGCAAAGAGGCCGTCGGAGGTGCTATCGCTGACTTCGCCAACGACCAGCTGCAGAACCTCGTTGACAGCATCGTGGAAACCGTGGGCACCGCCGTACAGGCCATGGCCACGGTTTGGGTAATGATTCCCACTCCTAACCTGACGCAGAGCGAGGGGGAGGTGACAACGGTCGGCAATTCGGCCTCAGCCGCTACAGGTTCCGAGGGGTTTGCGACCATCCTCGGATACGTCGTGTGGATCTCACTGGCAATCTGCATCATGTCCGTTATCGCTGCAGGCGCGATGCTGGCGTTGAACCACCGTCGAGGTGAGGGCAGCGCACACATGGGTCGACTCGGGATAGTTCTCGTCGCGGTCATGCTTATCTCAGCTGCCAGCGCAATCGTGGCCGGACTCATCCCTGCCATAGGCACGTCTGGCGGTAGCGGTCCGGTAGCCTATCTCCAAGACTCCCTCTGGTGGTACGTCGCTGGCTTCGCGGTCCTGTCCGTCATCGTTGCCGGTCTAAGAATGGCTTGGACTCAGCGCATGCAGCCAGGCAAGGAACTGCTGCAGTCCTTGCTCACTCTCGTTGTCGTATCTTCGGCGGGCCTGACGGCAGTCGGTCTTGCCGTCGCTGCGGCGGACGGCTTCTCCGTCTGGATCCTCGACGGCGCCGCTGACGGGGACTTCAAGGCGAACATAACGGCAACACTGGGCGTCGCTTCGTCGAGCGGAATCGGCCTCATTGCGATGTTGATCCTCGGCACCATAACCATTCTGATGAGCTACGTGCAGGTCTTCCTCATGGTCATCCGGGGCGGCATGCTCGTCATCCTGGCAGGAATCCTCCCGATCACTGCGGCCTTCACCAACACCGAAACCGGCCGAGCCTGGTTCAAAAAGTCCATTGGGTGGATCGTCGCTTTCATCCTCTACAAGCCGGCCGCCGCGATTGTTTATGCGGCCGCGTTCAAGCTCACAGGCAGCAACCTCTTCGTGGAAGACAGCACCGGCCTGGTCAAAATGTTGACCGGCCTTGCGCTGATGGCGATGGCACTTGTAGCCCTCCCAGCTCTGATGAAGTTCGTCGCGCCGATGGTTTCCCAAACTGGTGGTGGCGGGGGTGCGGCGATGGCGCTGGCGGCAGCCGGAGCCGGTGCGATCGGCGAGGTCGCGTCGGGAGCCATGAAGAAGCTCAGCTCGAGCACCGGTTCCAGCGCAAGCGGCGGCGGTGGTGGCGGTGGGGATGACGCCTCTGGTTCTAAGAAAACTGCCTCACCTTCCCCTGCGCCATCCTCGACGGGTGGCGGCGGCGGTGGCGGCCCAACAGGCGGCGGCGCTGCGGCCGGCAAAGCCGCATCCACGGGCGGCGCAGGCGGCGGCGCAGCTGCAGCAGGTGGCGGTGCAGCGGCCGCAGCCGGCCCAGTGGGGATCGGTTTGGCCGCCGCTCAGAAGGCCGGCGAGACAGGCAAGAAAGCTGCTGCGGCAGCCAAGAGCGCGACTGAGGATGCCGCCGGTGGCGGCCCAACGGGGAACTAGGGGATCACATTGTCTAACTCGACTATCCGCACGTACGGTAACTGGCGTCAGCCAACGTCGCCGGGCCTACTGGGCCTCGGATCGATCAGCACGGGTGTGCTGCTCCTGGGGCTCATCGCCACGATTATGACCGTGATGGCGTCGACCCTGACGAACGCGATCGGCGTTTTTCTCGTCATGGTCGCCGCACTGTCCACGGTGGCAGTCAAGGACAAGCACGGCCAGAGCGTGATTGTCCGGGCTACCAACCGCTTCAATTTCATGCGCGCCCGAAACTCGGGAGCCAACGTGTACCGTTCTGGCCCGCTGGGGCGCACAAAATGGGGTACGAACCAGCTCCCCGGACTCGCGGCCCAATCGCGGTTGAGCGAACACCTGGACTCCTACCAGCGTCCCTTTGCCCTTCTGTCCGTTCCGTCGTCGGGCGACTACACGGTAATCATCGGGACGGAGCCTGACGGCGCCGCCCTCGTCGATCAAGAACAGGTCGACGGCTGGGTGGCCGACTGGGGACACTGGCTCGCCAACCTCGGAGACGAGGCTGGCATCGTTGCCGCTGCGGTGACGATTGAGACAGCTCCCGACACCGGCACGAGGCTGCGCGGCGAGGTCACCACCAACATCGATCCGGAAGCACCTGCGTACGCCCGGGCGATGCTCAACGAGGTTGTGGCCACGTATCCGTCCGGTTCAGCGTCCGTTCGGGCGTATGTGTCGGTGACGTTCAGTGCCGCCGCTCGTGCGAACGGTCGACGTCGTGACGCCGATGAGATGGCGCGCGAGCTTGCAGCACGCCTGCCCGGGCTCACACAGGGACTCTCAGCCACCGGGGCCGGTGCAGCTCGCCCTCTCTCGGCGCAGGAACTCTGCGAGGTCATCCGAATTGCGTACGACCCCGAAGTGGCCACGCTGATCGACGACGCACACGCGGACGGCGAAAGCACCGGTCTGCGTTGGCCCGATGTTGGCCCGTCCGGTCACCAGTCCAACTGGGACTCCTACCGGCACGACAGTGCCGTGTCGGTGACGTGGCAGATGACGGAGGCTCCGCGCGGCATTGTTCAGGCCAACATCTTGACCAGGTTCCTCGCCCCTCACCGTGACATTGCCCGCAAGCGAGTCACCTGGCTCTACCGGCCCATCGACGCCGGCCGGGCCGCTGCGATCGTGCAGGCGGACGTGCGGGCGGCAAGCTTCAATGAGTCAGCCAACGATCGGCCCTCCGCCCGGGCAGTCGTGGGAACCCGCGCAGCCCTGGCGACCGCTGCGGAAGAGGCATCTGGCGCTGGACTGGTCAACTTCGGCATGCTCGCCACGGCGACCGTCATGGACGTTGAGCGTCTCGCGGACGCCCGCGCTGCGATGGACAACATGTCGTCGACGGCGCGGCTCCGGTTGCGCGTCGTCACCGGCGGCCAGGATTCCGCGTTCGCGGCCGCATTGCCGCTGGGCTTGGTCCTGCCGAAGCACCTGAAACTGCCTGCCGAACTGCGCGGGAACATCTAATGAGCTGGTTCACAAAGCCCGCGTCGCCCCTCAGTGGAGCAGGCCGCGCGGCTGCAAAGGCCGCAGCGACCGCGGCTGCCAAGCCCATCACGCGCCGCCCGCCCGCTCGCGGGTGGCCGGGACGCGGAGGGGGCGAAACGATGGTGATTTCTCCCGCACCTGAGTGGCGCGGAACCACCGTTCAGGTCTGCGGCCTCTGGCCGTTCGGCGTAGGCACGGGTGCCCCGATGATCGGTGTGCCGCTCGGCCGGCACCTGATCAATCGCGGCACCGTCTGCTGTGATCCAATTAGCTGGTTCCAGCGTGCCAACCTGATTTCAAACCCTTCGGCCTTCGTGCTCGGCAAGCCCGGCCTAGGCAAGTCCACGCTCATCCGCCGGATGGCGACGGGGCTGGCCGGCTATGGCGTGCAGCCCCTCATCCTCGGGGATTTGAAGCCCGACTACGTGGACCTCGTCAAGGAGATGAAGGGGCAGGTCATTACCCTCGGCCGCGGCCGCGGGTACCTGAATATTCTGGATCCCGGCGAAGCCGGCGAGGCCGCGCAGCTGCTCCGCGATGCCGCCAACCGCGAACGCAAAGCGATCGCAGAAGAGGAAGCCGAGCTAGCCCAGCTCCGCGCCGCCGATGTACCCGACGACAAGATTGCTGCACAGGTGATCCGAGAGCGCTCCGCGCAGCTCGTCGGTTCGATGCCCGTCCACGCCGAGAACATCACGCGCAATGAGCGCCTTGCGACACAGGTTCTGCAGGACGCCCACGGGCGTCGCCTCACGATGGTGTCCGCTCTGCTTACGATCATGCGCCGAGAGCCGCCGACTGACCGTGAAGAGACGATTATCGACGCGGCGCTCAAATACCTGGACGCGCATCACGACGGGATTCCGGTCCTCAGCGATCTTCTCGAACTGATCCGGAAGGCACCTGTTGAACTACGTTCCGTAGCCCTGGACCGTGGCGATATGGGCCGCTATCAGGAAATTACGGAGAACCTGGAAGCGTCCCTCATAGGCCTCGTCTCCGGCGGTCGCTTGGGTGAATTGTTCTCCCAGCAGACCACTGTACGGATGAAGCGTGACCGCCCGGTGGTCTATGACGTGTCAAGCATCGATGACTCGGAGATGGACCTGCAGGCCGCAGTGCTGCTGGCGTGCTGGTCGGCGGGCTTCGGCACGGTCAACGTGGCGACGGCCCTGGCCGACGCCGAGCTAGAACCGCGCCGACACTACTTCGTCATCCTCGACGAGCTGTGGCGGGCGCTGCGCGCCGGCCGTGGCATGGTCGACCGGGTGGACGCTCTGACGCGGCTGAACCGGGCGCGGGGCGTGGGCATGGCCATGATTTCTCACACCATGAGCGACCTCATGTCACTGAGTAATGAAGAAGACCGGATGAAAGCCAAGGGCTTTGTCGAGCGTTCCGGGATGGTCATTTGCGGCGGCCTCCCGGCCTCAGAAATGCCGTTGCTCAACAGCGCGATCACCATGAGCGCGGCCGAGCAGAGCATGCTGCAGGGCTGGCAGGATCCGCCCGCGTGGGATCCGGTGAGCGGGAAGGAAACCGACCCGCCCGGGCGCGGCAAGTTCCTGATCAAGGTCGGTGGCCGACCCGGCATCCCTCTGAATGTGGAACTGACGCAGGCAGAGTTGCACTCCAACGACACCAACCAGCTTTGGCACGACGTGTCTCGGACAGGCGTTGTCGATCGCGAGGTGACGGTGTGAGCCAGGCAACGGATCGTCGCAAGCAGAACGCCGGAGGCAGCGACGGCGTTCTCATTTGGGTGTTCATCGGCCTGGCCGTCGTGCTCGTCGGCGGCATTTGGGGCGCGATGGTTTTCGGGTCGAAAATCGCCGGGGTGAACCCGGATCTTCCGAGCGATCCTTTCGAGATTGTCTTCGGCACGCTCAAAGGGACGTACGCGTGGCCCCTGGCCGCGACGTGGATCGTTGTCATCGCAGCTGTGGTCGTGTTGGTCCTGGTGATCCTCGTGGCCGTCCAGGTGAACCGGGGGCGGTCCAAGCGCAGCCGAGTCGACAGCGCAGCTCGCTACATGGGTCGAGGGAAAGACCTGGCGGCGCTCACAACGAAGGGCGCGCGCGCCACGGCGCAGCGGCTCGGAGTGACGGACTGGTTAGGTGTTCCCATCGGAGTCACTGTGGCGGGACGTCAGTGGCTTTATGGCTCTCCTGAGGACATGCACGTAGATATCTGGGGGCCTCGTACGGGTAAGTCGACCAGCCGAGCGATCCCGGCGATTCTGAGCGCACCTGGTGCGGTCCTCACGACGTCGAACAAGCGCGACGTCCTCGATGCGACTCGTGATGTGCGATCGGCCAACGGGTCGAAGGTGTGGGCGTTTGACCCGCAAGCCATCGCCCGTGAGGAACCCCGCTGGTGGTGGAACCCACTCTCGTATGTGACCGACGATGTGCGTGCCGCGAAGATGGCCGCGCATTTTTCGTCGTCGACGATGAGCGGCGGCGGTAGTGAAAACTCGTCGTACTTCAACCGGGCCGGCGAGAACCTTCTCGCGGGTTTTCTCCTGGCCGCGGCCCTTGGCCAGAAGCCAATCACTCAGGTGTTCACTTGGACGACTAAGCCGGGCGATCAGGAACCGGTGCGGATCCTGGAAGATCACGGATACGACGGCATGGCCGACGCCGTGGCCGGCGAAGTGAATGGCGAGCCGAAACGACGCGACAGCGTGTACGGCACCGCGGCGCAAATGGTCGACTGCTTGAAGATCAGCGGCATTGCCCGCTGGGTGACGCCGCTGGGCGGCAACGCCCAAGCGGATCGGCGGCCGCAGTTTGACCCCGACGCGTTCGTGCGCAGCCAAGACACTCTCTACAGTCTCTCCAAGGAAGGTCAAGGCAGTGCCGGCCCGCTTGTGACAGCGTTGACCGCGATCACGGTTGAGGCCGCTGAGGAGCTGGCCACGACCCAGCCCGGCGGTCGCCTGGTTGTTCCGATGCTCGGTGTTCTCGATGAGGCCGCGAACGTCTGCCGCTGGCGCAACTTGCCTGACCTGTACTCGCACTACGGTTCACGCGGCATCGTCCTCATGACGATCCTGCAGTCCTGGTCACAAGGCGTCGAAGTCTGGGGCCGCGAGGGAATGCGCAAGCTCTGGTCAGCCTCAAACATCAAGGTCTACGGCGGCGGCGTAGCCGAAACGGAATTCCTCGGTGAACTATCCCAGCTCATCGGTGATTTCACCCTCCGAACATCGTCCGTGTCAGTGGGCAAGGGACAGCGGTCGACGTCGCTAGCCCACCGCCGAGAGCACACCTTCGAGGTCTCAGAGCTCACCTCGCTGCCTCGCGGCCGCGCCGTCGTCTTTGCGTCCGGTGCCCCGGCCACATTGGTGGCCACTGTGCCGTGGATGGCAGGCAAGCAAGCCGAAGCTGTACGGGCCTCGATTGCCGCCCATGACCCTAGCAGCACGTCGCCTCTGCCGGCGTCGGAGACGTCGGCATATCCGCATCGAGACGATAAGAGATTTGGGTACCCAGGATGAGCGGCGCATTCGACGACCTGGACGACGACCTCGATGCCGTCTCCGACGACAAGTCGGGGGAAGAAGCCCCGGCGCCCACCCTGGTCTTCGGGTCCGTCGACGAGTTCGTGCGCGAACAGCTGAGCCAGACCTACCGGCGGGTGGTGGGCCCGTCAAACCGTGCCTCAAGGCGCTGGGCAGCGGAATGGTGGAGGTCACCCGAAGCCATCGCCCGCCTCGAGGCGCTGTGGCGTTCTTGGGAACATTTGCGGCTCGACGGGGCCACCGGATCGAGCACCTGGTGGCGCGACCACCTGGACCACCACATGCCAATTCTGATGAGCGCTGACGGGCCCTTCGCAGACTCAGAAGATCAGAACAAACCGGGGGAGCCGTTGCCCTACGCGCCGCCGCCGGCTGGCATGTTCCCCGACGTACGAGTCTGAACAAAATACTCTTTGTGATCACGATCGAGATGCGTGGGCCATATCCGATGGTTCCGGCTACCACGCAAAGCTCTCGGCGACCGCCCAGACACCCGACGCGCTTTGAAAGTGTAGATAATGTATACTTTTCAAGTATGAGCGTGATTGTTGAGCCGATCTTGGAGGAACTGGCCTCGGGCCAGTGGGGTCTGTTCACGGCCGCGCAGGCGAGGGCTCGCGGGGTTAGTCGAGCTAATCTCTCGCATCGGGAGCGGGATGGACGTCTGGAGCGTCTCGCTCACGGCGTGTACCGGCTCGGCGGCGTTCCGGTGGCGCCGCTGGATGATCTCCATGCCGCCTGGATGTCGACTGTTCCGGAACTGCTGGCCTGGGAACGGCTCGAGAACCCGCACGTTGTGATCGGCGGTGCGGCTGCGGCCTCGGTGCATGAGGCTGGCGATATCGAGCCAGCCCCGTATCGGATGATCACCAACGAGCGTCGCCAGACCCAACGACCAGACATCGCATACTCACGGCGCCAGCTGGAACCGCGAGACGTCGTCGTAATCGAGGGCCTCCCGGTGACGAGCATTGAGCGCACCGTCGCTGATCTTGTCGATGAGGTGGGGGATCTCTCCCTGGTTGGGGATGTTCTGGCCGACGCAACCCGAGGAGAGCGCGCCGTCGACCTGTATCATCTGAGTCTCCTCCTGGCGCCGTACGCGACAAAGTACGGGCATCCTCGACGGGACGGCACAGCGCTTCTCGAACAAATACGCCGGAGTGCCGGCATCGACGATGTCGCCGCAGCTCGTGCGCTCATTCAGCGCCCTGCTGTCGGTGCCGCCCTCGAGCAGGTCATCACGCGGGAAGTAGCGGAACAGCTCAGGGTCATCGCTGAGAGACTTCAGTTCAACCTGCAAGGGAGCACTCAGTTCAGTGAACAGCTCGAACAGATGATCGCACCGATGATCCAAGCGCAGAGCCGCCTCGCTTCCGAAATCGCGGACGTCGTTCTGTCCCCATTTCTGGAACACCATCGCGAACAGATGGAGCAGATTTCCAAGGGCATCGCGGCCCAGATGTCTGGTATCACAATGCCCAAAATCTCAGTTCCCGCCAGGACGTTCCGTGGGGCTGTGAACCCAACAATCACGATACCCGCGGTGCCTACATCTAGCGTCAGCGCACCCAAGCGTCCGGGTGCTACAGAGGCACACGCTGACGGGGCACCGTCCAGTGCAGAGGAACAGATCGATGGCAACTGACCCCTACCCAGACGGACGGGCGATGCTCGCCGCTCTCAAAGAGAAGGCACGCTCCGCGCACCACGCTGGACTGGGGACCTCGATCCAGAGCCTCCAGGATCTGGCCATCTTCGACCGCTTTCTCTGCCGGGTTTTCTCCGTGGACGATTGCCCGTTCGCACTGAAAGGCGGAACGAGCATGCTCGCGCGTCTGCCCGGAGCCCGGAGAACAACCGACGTCGACCTCGAAACAGCAGCGATGAGCATCGATGAGGCCATCACCCAGCTCACGGCGTCCGCCGGTGTTGATCTAGGCGATCATCTCGAGTTCCGATATCTTCATCACCGCGATACGGGCGGGCCCAACCAGCCGGGTCTGCAGGCTGCTGAGGTCACGTACAGCGTCACCGTCCGAGGTGTAGGCACCCGGAACCCGATCAAGGTCGACCTGGCCATCCACAAGCGCACGCCGACAGCGCCGCTGGAGAAGATCGTCCCAGCGTTCCGGCTCGACCTGCCCCGCCTCGGTACTGTCTATGCCTATCAAGCGATCGCCGTTGAGGACCAGATCGCGGATAAAGCCTGCGCCACGATGTCGATCTATGGGGGCCTTCCCTCGACCCGATCGAAAGACCTCATTGACTTGGCCATCCTCGCCCGAACAGTGCGGATCGATGCCCGTCAACTCCGCAGCAGCGTCTTCACAGAATCGGCTCACCGGCATTTGCCCGCATTCATGACGCTCGCGGTGCCCCGATCGATGACTGACCCGTATCCCAACGGAGCAAAGAACGTGGCAGTCCTCAGCGATCTCCTCAATCCAGACGATGCAATTGAGCTGGTCAATAGGATACTGCGTCCTGCTCTTAGTGGCGAGATTGAAGAAGGGTGCTGGGATCCCACCCAACAGGAGTGGGTCGCCCGCACATAGCGATCGGGACCTGTCGTCTGGAATCGTGCCCAAACGTCCACCACCTCAGGCTGGCGATAATTCCCCAGCAACGTGCTGGGAAATTTCGACCTAGTGAGACAGTATCCGCCCGACGAGCGCGTCTGTGGTGCTTGGGTGAGTATTCGCGGGATTGGGGGCCGCGGGGTATTGCCTTCGGGGGCCATCGGTATTGTCCTGCGGTGCCAGCGAATGTCCGACGTATCAAACAGATAACCATGATCTGAGCTCCGCCTGATTCGTGATCTTGAGGCCTCGGCAACACCGGCCTGACGCTTGGTCTGCTTTGATTGGCGAATGACCAACCAACAATCCGCTCCAGCGAAAAGGTTTTTGGTTGAGCCGCTTAGCTACCGGCAAACCGCGCTGTTTGCCATCGCGCCCGCCGTAACGCTCATGGTGATTGGGCTCGGCTTGCCGGTGCTGATTAAATTGAATCTTGATCAGCAGAACGCCTTGGTCACGCTCGTTCAGGGCGGCAAGACTCTTGCCGAGCATCTCGGGTGGATAATTCCGGTAATCATCGCCGCGCTACTCGGTTTTCTCGCTGCCGCTCTGGCTGGCAACGGCCACTCTGACGCCGTCGAGGCGGACAGGCTTCGACGAGTTCTCGGGGGGACCGGTCTTTTGCTGGGAACGGCAGGCGTTCTGATTGCGGTATACGTCGGGATCTACGCAGCCACGTCGCCTCACTGGGCCTTGTTTCTCGCGCTGATCCCAGCGACGGTCTTAATTGGCTTCCTCGCTCTTTTTATAGGGCGTTACGTCGCTTTTAGCGACGATGAACAGCTCACAGAACTGGACGCCGCAATGCTCCTCCGAAAGGAGCGGATGAGCACTCTAGGAGAGCGTTCGTTGCGGCCGTGGTGGGTTGCCATACTGACCAGTGCGATCGCGATCGCACTGACAGCAGCAGGTGTTGCGGTGTCGCTGAGAACCGAAAAATCTTTGGATATTTTCATCATCGTGTTGATATTGGGTTTCGCAGCCAGTCTGGTTGTTCTCTCGTTCGGTTGGTTGATCCTTGTCGCTACATATACCGATACGACGAAGTCCCAATTCATGACATGGGCTCCGGCACTGGGCGTCTACCTCATCATCGCGGGGCTCATCGTAAACGTGATGTTCGTCAACCATGGGCTCTGGGCTGGGTTTGGAAGCCTTTTGATTGGCGGGGGTTGCCTCTTTGTCCTGCTCTTTCCTCGCAAGCAGCAAGGCCAGTGGCTGCTCAACAGGAGTGTCAACGGTTTGGCCGCCGCCTCAGCGCACAAACGGCTAGTTGACCAGCAGGCCACGGATTCCGCTCGTCGTGACACGCTGCTCTTGAGCCTTGCGGACGAACCATCTGCAAACTGGCTCAAGCGAAAGTTAGCCACGCTATTGGCACTCGCTTAATCGGTGCCATTGCGCTGACCGGAGCAACCGTGCGCTTGGCCACCGACTCCACCACAACCGTAATTGTCGCGAGTCAATTGCTGATTCATACGCAGCTCGTCGAGGACGCATAGGCAGCACTGAACTGGGTGATCTCGTCGGCACGCACCCCAGCAATGTTGGACCTATTCTCAAGGGCTCGATCGAGCGGGGCTGCTCGCACCGTCTCGGGGCGCAGGTTCCACTACGTTTACGGGATAGCTCGCCTCGCTGGCGCCCGGTGTCATCGGCGGAGGTGTCTCTGTTTACGACGACCCGGCGAACGTGAACTGGGCCTCCACCGGGAGCAAAATCGCCAAGGTCGGGCGCCGAGGAGATCCCGAGCAAATCATTGCTAGGGTCAACGCCACGCCCAAGCTTCCTCGCCCACGCACGGCAACGCTGCGACGTCTTCTGTGCCATACTCCGCGACCCCCCGAACTGGGGGCAGACCCCCATTCAAGGGTCCTATAACTTTCACCTAGCAGGTTTGCGTGAGTTTCCTGTGCGGAGGTCGTCGTGTAGTCGCCCCGCCGTGTTTTGGGGGACTTCGTGCTGAAGCCGATGCAGTCTGCTTTTCGTTTGCAATTGGGGATTGTCCTGGCTCTGGCTTTGGTCGGCGGGTTTCTTCAACCCGTTGAACCGGCCGAGGCGGAGGCCTCTCAGGCGCAAAGTCTGGATCCGGCCGTGCTGGCCCCATTGGTTTCGCCTGCCTTGGAGGACGTGGCGACAACGGACCCGACGAAGGAGTCGGGATTTGAAGCGGCGGTGACGGAGCCGATGAAAGCGGAAGTGGCACCTGCTCCGGTGGCCGAGCTTGACGAGCCCGTTGATGTGTCCCGATTTGACGAGGACACCTCCGAGGTCGTCTCGCGTGGCGAGTTCCAGCAGGTGTATCTCAACGAGGACGGGTCGAAGACGACTCGGCTGTCGCCGGTTCCACTGAACGTGAAAGCCGAAGATGGGAAGTGGACCCCAGTCGAGACGACTGTCGGTCCAGTCAACGAGGGCGTCGCCGAGGTGGAGAATCACCCTCTGGATCCGCAGTTCGCGGACACGGCGAGTGAAACGGATGCTCTCACGGTCAGTTCCGGCAAATACGAGGTCGGATTCACTTTGGAGGACGCGGCGGACAGCTCGTTGGAACTTCAGGCGTCCTCGCAAAAACGGTTGCCGCTGAATGAAGTTTTGTATCCAAACGTGTTCGAAGGAGTGGACCTGGCATATGAGGTCAATGCGGATGGGGTTAAGGAGACCCTTGTGTTGCAGGACCTGCCGGTGGCATCGGAGGACTCGTGGACCTGGCTAATTTCGGCGCCGGGGCTGGAGCTCGAGAAGACGGAAGCGGGCGAGATCCTGTTCCTGGATGCGGCCGGGGCTGTGAAGCTGGTGATACCGACCCCATTAATGTGGGACTCATCCGGGGTGAAGAACGTGCGGGAGCCGGCCGAGAAGGTCGTGGACTCGACCCTGGTGAAGCGGGGCTCGGACTGGGCGTTCACATTGCAACCAGACCGAGAGTGGTTGGCCGACCCGGACCGGGAGTATCCAGTCTCCGTCGACCCGACGACAAATATTGTGCAGAACGATGTGCACGCGTACAAATCAGATGGGTCAAACCTGAACGGTGTCATCCGGATCGGGAACACCAGGGAGAACAACACCGACCGATATTGGCGAACGGTGCTGCACTACAACTACGAGCAGCTGTTCGGAAAGCAGGTCCTCGGGGCGGCGTTGTACGGACGGTACGACGGCGGAGGCACACAGGAAGGCTTCTGGGGTTCCGTGCATCACGCGACCGCGTTCAACTACAACGGAGTAGGCGAGCCTCTCAGTTCTTGGGGGATCGCCTTTGACGGGTACGCTGCCGAGTCGGGGCTGGCGAACCGGGTCGCGCAGTGGGTGCGCGATCAATCCAGCGGCAACTACCTCGTCCTTCGCGGGGACGAGGTGCCCGCCTATTCCTATAAAACTTTGGCTACAGAGCTTTTGATCGATTGGAAGGATTTTCCGCAGGTTACCGGGACTCTTGCGCCGACACCGACGAATGGCGGGCGCAGCAGTGTCACGCCAACACTGACGATGACCGGCTCGGACCCGGGCGGCGGCGGCGTGAATTACCGGTTCAAGTTCAGTGAGAATCCGAATCCGGAGGTGTCGACGGTTCTTGACAGCGGAGCGCAGGGCGTCGGGCCCAGCTACACCGTTCCAGTGAACTCGCTGCTGCCTGGGAAGAGGTATTACTGGAAGGTCTCAATTTGGGACGGCTACGACGGCCACCTGGGAACGTCCACCGTGCGGTCCGCAGGTCCATTCTCGATCCTGACAAACACACCGGCCGCAACCCCGCCGCAAGGCACAGCCACGCCAAGTAACGGGCAGGTCATTACATCTCTGACGCCGACTTTGACGGCATCAGGTGTGACAGATATCGATGCTGACCCAGTGAAATACCAATTCCGGCTCGCGACAGGCACAGATGGCACGACCGGTGCGGTCGTTTCGTCGAACTGGCAGACCGGCACAACCTGGCAGGTCCCCGACGGGGTTCTGCAAGATGGCGGCGCATACACCTGGGTGGTCCTCACTGACGACGGCTATGACAAGCCGGCAGCCGCATGGGTGAACAAATTGATCGTGAACCAGAGAATCGGTGACTCCGGTCCGGCCCCAACGGAGAGTGCAGGTCCAACGACGGTGAACCTAGCCAACGGCAACGTCGGTGTGCGGTTCTCGTCTCCCACTGTGGACACGATCGGCGGGCCGATGGGGCTCTCGTTCAGCTACAACTCATTGAAAACCCGCTCGACGGGCCTGACCGGAAAGTACTATGACGCGACCCCCACGGGCGGGCAGGCGCAGAACTGGGACTTCACCGGTCGCACACCAGTCTTAGTGCGCACCGACAGTAGCATCTCCTTCGATTGGGGAGTTCAGTCTCCCGGGCCAGCGCTGCCGGTGGACAAGTTCATGGCCCAGTGGACTGGTTTCATCACGGTCCCGACGGCAGGCAATTACACCTTCGGAGCCATCGCCGACGACGGCGCCCGCGTGACGGTCAACGGCACGAAGACTCTCGACCGGTGGACATCCGGAGCGAGCAACACGGCCGCATGGGGTACTGCGGCAGCAATGGGCGTGTCTCCGACACCCATTTCGGTGGACTATTACGAGGTCACCAGCGGGGCCCATATGAAGCTCCTCGCGCGCACCCCGACCGGCGAGGAGTTCGTGGTTCCGCCGTCATGGTTCACTCGGTCTACCGAGACTCTCCCGCAGGGTTGGTCATCGTCCACAGCTTTGGCCGGAGACGCCGGCGACTATTCGAGCGCGCAGGTGACCGAGGGATCGGTCGTGCTTACAGACTCGACAGGCACCACGCACACCTACACGAAGAAGTCCGCGGGTGGATACTCGTCCCCGGTCGGCGAGTACGGGGTGCTGTCCCTGGACGCTGCGGGACTGGTCACTCTCTCTGAAGAGGACGGTAGTAGTTATGTGTTCAATGCCGCTGGCCGGGTTGAATCGACGTCGAACCCGACAGATGCGCTGAAGCCCGCAGCCCCGGTTAGCACGTATCGACCGAATACTGGCCAGATCGACCGGATCTCTGACCCCTTGTCAGCGACGAGCCCGGCGACCAGCCCGCAAACCTACGCACGTGAGGTGCGCTTCGCCTACCCGGACCAGACGGCCACCAGCGTCGGGCTCTCCGCTTCAGACGCGAGACCCGGCGGCGCCGCCTGTCGGGTCCCCGCCGGGTATACCGCTGCACCACCGGGAATGGTTTGCCGAATCATCTACCCTGGGCATGTCGCGGGTGCGACAGACACAACTGAGCTCTTCTACGACGCCTCCGGCTATCTGGTGCGCATCCAGGACCCCGGATCAGAGATCACCGACTTCGCGTACGTACAAGGCAAACTCAGCCAGGTCCGCGACTCCCTCGCGAACGATTGGCTCGCCGCCGATGCCACCCGCAACGGATCCGGGCCAGTATCGACGACGATCGACTACGACTCGAAGGGTCGCGCCGCCTCCGTGACGTCCCCCGCCCCGGACGGGGTGACAGTGTCTGCGCGACCGATGGAAACCTTCACCTACGGCGCCGGCACCAGCTTCGTAGACATAGCAGGCCTCACCGTGCCCAAAGCCGCGCCGGCGAACGGGCACGCGAAGACTGTCACCTTCGACAGCGCCTACCGGCAGCTCACCTCGTCCAGCGCGAGCGGACTGACCGGCTCAGGCGAGTGGAACGAGAAGGACATGGCCCTGTCCTCGACAACCGCGCAAGGACTGAAGTCGACGAGCATCTACAACCAGCAGGACCGCCTCACCGACACGTATGGTCCTGCCCCGATTGCCTGCTTCGGGGCCGACCGTAGGCCCCTGTCGTCCTGCCCGATCGTGCCCGCTCACTCGAGCACCAGCTACGACCAAGGCCTGAAGGGCCTCAACGCGGTGTACTACAATAACGAGCGTCTTGCCGGGGTGCCCGTCGCCTATGGGCTTGGCATCGGCGTTGCCGACGGAAGGGTAAACCGGGACTGGAATGCAGCATCGCCGACAGCGGGCGTGAACGCGACCTACTGGTCGGCTCGTCTCACCGGCCTTATCACCTTCCCCGCCGCAGGCACCTACTCAATGGCGACCTACGCTGACGACGGCGCCCAAGTATGGATCGACGATGTCCTCGTAGCCGACGCCTGGGGCGGCGGAGCCGCCCGCTGGTCACCCAACGGGCCTGTTACCGTCACCGCCGGACAACAGTCTCGCATTCGCGTGCAGTATATGAACCAAACTGGCCCCTCAACTCTCGTGCTGAACTGGACACCACCCGGCGGCACCAAGCAGCCCGTCCCCGGCTCAGCACTCACGCCTGATTACGGGTTGGCTACCGGCTCCACTGTCGATGACTCCGCGCCTGTCGGTGTTGCTGGTTTGACCGACGTGCAGGTGCCAAGCATGAGTACCGCAACCGAATATGCCACCCCCTGGCTCGGCGCGGCAACGACGTCCATCGTCGACCCATCCGGGTTGAACCTGCGCACTGTCACCGCCTACGAAGCACCCGGGTCCGGGTACCTGCGCCGCACCTCCCGGATGCTCCCGGCGGGGGTTGCCTCCGGGGCGAGCGCGTCGACGGCCGGCACGACATCTGCCTACTACGGGGCCAAGGAGACCCTGCAAGACGTCTACGGCGGCAGCGTCTGCGGGGTGCCCGCCTCGACAACACAATCCGGTTTCCTGCGGTCAACGACCGGGGCCGCCCCGGCAGGGGGTGCCGCGATCGTTGGCAGCGTCGTCTACGACCTGCTTGGACGCATAGTCGGCAGCAAGTCCAGCGGTGATACGGGATGGTCCTGCACCACCTTCGACGTCCGCGGACGCGCCGTGACACGAATCCTCGCGGCAAATGACACGGCCTTGGCCCGCACGGTGACCTCCGACTTCGCGTCCGGCGGGAACCCACTCGTTACGTGGGTGAAAGACGGGTCCGTGGAAGGTTCGACAAACGAGTCCCGGATCACCACAACAACGGACCTCCTCGGCCGTGCAATCGGATACACCGACGTGTGGGGCACGGTCACGACCGGTGTCCACGACCTGGCCGGGCGGGTGACATCGACGTCGACCACGTCCGGCACGACCACGAGCACGCAGTCCTTTGAGTACGACGCGGACGGGAACGTCGAGAAAGTCCTCCACAACGGCGTCGTGATTGCCGACCCTGTTTACAGCACCGCGAACGATGTGACCAAGGGCAATCTCGCGTCCGTGACCTACCCTGAGGCCGCGGGTAACGGGTCGTCACTGTCGGCGATCACCCGCAACGCGGTCGGCGCGACGACGGGCCTGAACTGGTCATTCGTGTCGGGTGCGTCCGTGGCGGATGACGTGGTGCGATCCCAGTCGGGCCGGATCCTGCGCAACACGCTGACCTCCGGTGCAACGATCGACGTGTCGACGTACTCCTACGACGCGGCCGGGCGCCTGATCCGTGCGGTCATCCCCGGCCACACACAAAGCTATGGGTTCGGCGCGGTCGCCGGTTGCGCGACGGGCTCGATAGCCAACGCTGGGTTGAACGGCAATCGCACGTCCCTTACGGACGCGAAGACCGCGGGTGCGACGACGACCACGGTCTCCTGTTACGACCAGGCCGACCGGTTGCTTTCCTCCCAGGTCACGAACCCCGTGGCGGGTGCGAATTCCGTTGCCGACGGACTCCCGGCTACGGAACTTGCATACGACGCGCATGGCAACACAACCACGCTGGGTATCGAATCGCTCGCCTACGACGTCGCCGATCGCCACCTGACGACGAAGCTCACGGACGACACATTGGTGAAGTACACGCGGGACGCGACTGATCGGATCGTCGCCCGCACCCAGACGCCGCCCGGGGGTCCCGCGTCGACGGTGCGGTACTCCTTCAGCGGGGATGGCGACAGCCCCGACCTTCTGCTCGACAGCGCGAGCACGGTCGTGGAACGGACGCTCTCGCTTCCGGGCGGTGTGACCGTGTCGCTCCCCGCCACGGGAGCCGAGACCTGGTCGTACCCGAACGTGCACGGCGACACGGTCGTCACGGCCGACGGCAACGGCCTCCGCGCCGCATCGATTGCCTTGTACGACCCGTTCGGACAGACGATAGACCGGGCGACGGGGGACATCGGCACGATCACGGCGGACGACTCGGGCCCGAACACGCAGACGGCGACGGACGCAGACTACGGGTGGCTCGGCCAGCACCAGAAGCTCTTCGAACACGCTGGCGGCATCGCCACCATCGAAATGGGGGCCAGACAGTATGTTCCTGCGCTGGGCCGGTTCCTGGAAGTTGACCCGGTCGAGGGCGGCGTCGAAAACGACTACGGGTACCCCAGCGACCCTGTCAACGAGTTCGACCTCAGCGGCAAGTTCAAGGTCGACTGGTGGCTCGTCGCTGACATCGCGATGATTGCGCTCATGTTCGTTCCCGGCGGAGCCCTCATCTCGGCAGCACTGAAAGTCGCGTCGCTGGCTGTGCGAGCCACGAAGTTCACCGTCGATGTAGTGAAAGCGGTAAGAATTGTTCGCGGAGCGTCACGCTACGTGCGACAGCCAGCAATTGGGAAGGGGTCAACGACCGCCTCGCTAAGAGCAGCAACATTGGCCTCCCGAAGGTGGGTCGGAAAAGTGGTGAAGCAGGACCGCGCCAGTAGTGGTCAAGCCATGACGTTCGGAAGGAATGGCAATTGGTACCGAGGTATCGGCAAGTCCAAGGCTGGTGTCCCAAAGGTAAACTTTGGCCGCAAGGGCATATCCCACAACTTTCACGTATGGATTAAATAGATCGGATCAACTGAAATGGGACCGAATACTGAAGGGCATGTTGATGTTGTTGGCAGACTACTCGGCGGCGATGCGGTCGGATATTGCACCGGGGGCACAGCTGAGGGGAGTTACGTAAGGTTCTTTCACCTGAAGGACATATCACCGGCATCCAACGAACCAGCACTGGCTATTGAAGTAACGTTCTACCCTGAGTACGCCAAGCTCCCCCACGGCCTCTGTACCGAGGTCGTCGTTATCCAGAGGAACGCAACGGACATAGGCCGGTTTCTTCGAGAGTTCGAGGTTCAACTTGCGCCGCCTGCGATTGAAAACCGTGTGCTGCACAGGTTGTTCGAGGTTCGTCAAGGAGCTGGCATGGGTGCCGATGAGGTATTTCGGTACGGCCGGGTAAACTCCGCAGCGTCCCTCGGGGACGCGTTTCGCGCGATCATGAAGCTGCCCTCGTCAAAGGAAGCGTGGCCATTTCTGAGCGAGGGACTCGATACAAACGTCAAGCTGAGAGTCGAGGGGGGAGCGTTCGTTGAGTTCGACGACCTGTGTCGTCTACTCGACTCTGTTGGGTATGAAGTCGTTCTTATACCCACCAATGCCGGCGGAATCGTTTTGGACCGTTCAAGGCCATGGCAGGAGTTCGAAGGCGCTTAGTTGTGTAGGAACCGGCCCACCAAGTCATTCAAACGATAAAGCTGTTCAAGCCAGGCTCAGGCCGGTCCATCGGCGACCGGAAGGCGCCTGCGACAGTGGCCTGGCCTCCGTTCGCTAGCAGCCAGGCGATGTTCACAGCAGCAACGTCCGCTTCGTAGTCGCTGTCATCGTACTGACCCTTGAATCCGCCGATCCACTGCCGCGCGAAGTCGTACGCGTCAGCCTCCGGGTGCTCCACCTTGTACCCGTCGTCAATGTGCGGGAAATGGCGCGCCGGAAAAGCCCGTGTGCACAGCACCAGATGACTGTTGCCACCGTCTGAGCGACTAGCAATTCTGAACTCCGTCAGCCCCCCTCTTGAGTTGTCCCCCACGTGCCAGCATCCGTGGGCAATGCTAGGCAGTACGTTGCAGCGCTAGGCCGTTTCTTGGAGGTAGATCCGGTCGAGGGAGGAGTAGATAACGACTACGGGTATCCGAACGACCCCGTGAATGCGTTCGACCTCGACGGAAATTAAATCGATTGGATAGCGGTCGGAGTAGCAGTCGACGTCGCCTCTATCGCGATCATGTTTGTGCCAGGCATAGGGACTGCCATTGGCGGATCTATCAGGCTAGCCCGTGCCGCCTATCTTGGATATAAGGCATACAAGGGCTTGGCAATCGGCGCCCGCATCTCGAAATCGAGGGAGGTTATGGGTGTGGTGAGTTCGGCGAACAGATTTGCAGCCGGTCGGATGCCTGGCACCGCAGCTCGCCCTGGAATTCGTGCCTCTCTCGACGCGACAAAAGTAGCAGGAAGAGCATGGGCAGGAGGCGGTAGAGTCACAAGAGCCGGACGGCAAGCCCAAGCATTTTCTCGAAACGGCGCAAGGAATTATCGAACGGTCAAGGTATATAAAGGTCGGCCGTACTCAGTATTCGGCGCGAAAGGCAAACCTAGCGGCCTTCACGTGTACCACGATTAATCCCGACTTGGTAAGGACTGAGCATTTGAGCGCTCCCGTGGAACTTGCATTCAACCCGAATGTCGATGGCCAGTCAGCGTTCATCACCCCCTTTCCGGCGGAAGGGGGAGGGGTGCCCCTCACGGAGGGAGGCCCCGTCCTTTCGCTTTCGCCGTACGAGTACGTGCACGCCTACATGATGTGGATTGACATCGTGAATTCACCCAAAGAATTCAGGATCAACGGGTGGCAATCATGCCCCTCGCACCTCGCTGCCGAAGTTAGATGGATCATTTTCAATGATGACTTCGATAACGTTCATGAACTGTGGCCAGATTCTGCGCAGCTCATCGCCAACCAGCCCTCCTTTGACTCTGAGAGCCTGCGGCGTCTGAGCTCCGCGGGGCGGTGGGTCGCGGAGCGGCTCGATTCGGCAATCGATCAGTGGCCGACACCGATCCGCGAGCACGAATACTATTCGCCCACACGGAGGCTCACCGACGTGCATGACGAGAAGGCGTTCTGGGGAACGGCCCGAGCCAATTGGGATTTCAGTCGATCGCCGTCTCAGCTCTCCATTGGCGACCTCGCCGTCTTCGAGATAGTCCACGCGATCGCGTCTGGCACGTGCGATCCGATTGAGACGTCTGGTCGTTTGGGCACCTTGCTCGCGAGTCGCCACGCTCCCAGAGGTCGTGAACGTGCCCTAAATACTGACGTCGCCCGACGCGCCGTGGTGGAGTTCAACTCGATCCACGAGGCGGTCGTGATCGGCCAAGCAGAGGAGGTCGCGGCGGCCGATATCACTGGAGTCTCACGCAACCTTCTGGGCACAACTCCATTCTGGGTGTCGGGTGCGTGGCGGCCGGGCCTCGTCGGTCTTTTGGACGTCCTCTCGAGCTAGAGGCTCGTCGTCGATGACGAGCCTCCTTAGGCCAGGCGTTGGTCGGTAGCGTGCTGCCAACGACCTAGAAACGGGGCCGGCACCCGCACCTCCGATGACCTTTTGTGTTTCCTCTGGTAAGGACAACTACAGGCGCAAATTCTCGCAACATGATGGCAAGGCCTGTGAGCAACCGAAGGGCTAACCTTCATGGTCTTGAAGTTTGCAAGCGAAGCGACACAGGCTGTTGACGTCAACCGAACCTCCCTTGACGGACGCAGGCCACTGGTTGCTCGGCCAGCACCAGAAACTTTTTGAGCACGCGGGCGGCATCGCCACTTTCGAAAATGGGCGTACGGCAATACATTGCTGCGCTCGGCCGGTTTCTGCAGGGCACTCCTTCTGATCAGCAGTTTTATGTCGCCGATAATAATGATTATGTCAACAAGTAGTCGACATCTTTGCATTAAATGCAGATTTGGACTCCATCAGAAGTTGGACTGAAGCCGCGGCTTTGACCGATAAGTCGACCACAGCACCGCTTCAGCACACGGACTTTTGACGACTTCGTCGAGCGCTAAAATTCGAGTGTCGCCCTGGCGTTTGGGAACGCCCATAGATGCTGTTACTGCCGATGAGGTGACTACATCCTTGATCACGACGAGGTTCGGCTGGTGTCCACTACCCCAAGTCCAAGACGCATCCGCACTGCCACCTCCGAGAAGAGTCGCCTGCGGATGGCGCACACGCGACGGAGTAGTCCCCTAGTCGGAGCCAGGGAAAGGGAAGTCCGCCCGACGTCGGACGCGGTGGGATCATCCCGAACCGCATGCTGTCACTCGTCCCCCAAAAAGATCGAGGATCCGCATGTTCAGAAATTTGTCAGACCAGCGTGCTGCGCTGACGTTCAGCGTGCTGGTACTCGGCGCGTCGCTTGTGACCGCGAACATCGCCGAGGGCCTCGTGCTCGCGATCTCGCCACTACTCACGGTATTGGTAATGATGCTCGTCGCGACCCGTGACGGATACAGCCGGGCGGGCTGGGCGCGGCTGGGGATGAATCACCTCGGGCTACGGAGCTGGGTACGGGCCGTCGGGGCCTCCGCAGGAATTTCCGTGTTGGCCATGGTCGCTGTGGTGACCTCGGGCATCGCGAACTGGCGGGCGCCATCGGACGACTGGATTCAATCCGTCCTCGTGCTGTGCATAACCGGTCCAATCCTGGCGTTCGCCGAGGAGATCGGCTGGCGTGGCTATCTTCAACCACGCCTCGCATTTATGGGCCGACGAGTATCGATGCTCATCGTCGGCCTGGTCTGGGTCGCATGGCACCTTCCCTATATTCTGTTGACGCCCTATTACCACTCGGCCGGCAACCAAGCGCTGGTGCTCCCACTGTTCGGTGCAAGCGTGCTCGCGTTCGCCTTCCTGTTCGGTGAACTGCGCGCCAGATCCAACAGCCTGTGGCCATCGGTTCTCGCCCACTTCGCCCACAACGTGACTTTCGCCGTCATCGGGACCTACTTCATCACTACTGACCAGCCCGTCGTCGTCAACGAGTACCTCGCGGGCGACACCGGCCTGTTCGTCTTCATCGGGACGGCCACCTGTGTGATTGCCATGTGGACGTGGAGTGTGGGGCGCGAGCAGAGGTCTACCGTCCTGTGATCGCGATTCTGTCCAGCACGCACGCGCCACCCCCTCCCCTCTCTGAAACTCGACAGATACTATTCCCGGCGTGAGGGAAACCTGGGCGCTCTTCAGCCTCCTTCACGTACAAGCGGTGAGGAGGACAGCGTGCCGGTGGCGGTGAGCCAACCTGTCAAAGGGCTCCTGTCGAGTCTCCGCGAATATCAGTCCTCACTGCTGTGGCGGGGTCCTCGGCAACGACATGCAATCCGTTTGGCGAGTTGGCCGCTTTGACGAGTTCCTGCAGTCACTCCCGATTCAATTCGGGCTCAGCACCGTCGGAAAACCGAAAATGTGACGGAATGGCTTGGTTCAACCAGACACAATCACGCTGGCTTTGCTGGCTACTTGAGTTGAGCTAGGGGTTACGTCCCTGTGAGCGGTGTGGTTTCCGGCTCTTGTGCGTTGCTTCGTCAACGTAAAGAGCCACCGTGGGATGGTCAGTGAGTACCGATCAAAGAACTCACAAAGGACACCACACGATGGCTCTAGACCAGTCTGCCCTGCTCGACCTGCTGGGAGAACTCAAACTCACCGACGTCACCG
>NZ_SOFZ01000012.1:0-46119 GCF_004402435.1 Cryobacterium sp. TMB1-7 | reverse complement strand
CGTCCGCGCCCCGCCCAGCGGCGGCGCACTCTCGCGGCCGTCGTCGCCGGCGGCCTGCTGGTGGTCGGGCTCGGCGTCGTCGCCGGCGCCCTGCTGCTCGGCCCGGTGCTCTCCGGCGCTCCCGCGAGCCCGGGGGACTCCGCGCTGCCGCGGGTCAGCGATGTCACCGGCCGCGCGGGCGATGGCACCATTGTGTTCAGCTGGGCCGACCCGGGCCTGCGCGACAGTGACAGCTACGTGGTCAGCCTGCGGAGCGGCGAGAGCAGCATCCAGCGCGGCACCCAGTTCACGGTCCAGACCGACACCGCGCCGAGCGGTGCCCGGACGCCGGTCTGCGTCACCGTGAGCGTGAACCGCGACGGACGCACCGGCGCCGCCAGCACCGAGAAGTGCGTCGACCCGGCCACGGGAGCGCAATGATCCGCCGCTGGCTGGCCACGCACCGCTCCCTCGCCGCCTCGATCACCGGCGGAACCCTGGTCACCGCCCTGGTGGTCACCGTCGCGGTGGTCTCCGGCGGCTACACCGCGCAGAAAGTCGACCTGGGTGACGCAGCCGTGTGGGTGGCCAGCGAAACCCGGCAGCTGGTGGGCAGAGTCAACACCGAGATCGCCGAACTGAACACCGTGGTTCCCGTCGAATCCGACCGCACCTCCGTGGTGCAGCACGGTGGGACAGTGCTCGTGGTCGACGCCGGCAACGGCACCCTGGACATCCTCGACCCGGCCACCGCGACGGTCACCGACAGTGTGGCGCTGCCGCCGGATGCCCCCGAGGTGCGTCTGGCGGGCGACCTAGCCGCGATCTCGGCCGACGGCGACCTCTGGCGGGCGAACAGCGCCGACCTGGCGACTTTCGACAGCACCACAGATCCCGCCCTCGCGCTGGGCACCGGGACCCTGTTCAGCCTCGACGCGGTCGGCGTCCTGTTCGCGTTCACCCCGGCCACGCAGACCCTCGTGCGGATCGACCCCGACCACCCGGATGCCGTCGCCGAGACGAGGACGGTATCGGCCGGGGACCCCTCAGACGTCTACCAGCTCAGCCAGGTGAACGGCAGCTGGGCGCTGCTGAACACGACTACCGGCATCCTGCACCTACCCCAACGCGCCGTCGACCTCAGCGGCAGCCTCACTGACCTGCCCCGACTGCAGGAGCCGGCGACGGCCGGCGACAGGGTTCTGATCGCGCACCGCAGCGGTCTGCTCAGCGTGCCACTCGACCGTGGGGCTGCCACCGAACTCCTGGCCGACCAGTCTGTCGCCGGCAGCCCGGCCGCGCCCGCCCAGGACGGTCGATGTGCCTACGCGGCGTGGACGGACGGCACCGCCTGGCAGGCCTGCGGCATCGGCTCGCCGGCTGGAACCACGGCAACCCTCGCCGGACTCGCCGGCGACGCGCGCCTGGAATACCGGCAGAACGGCACCCGGCTGCTGCTCAACGACGCCCGCAACGGCGCCACCTGGAACGTGCAGCGGGACAACGAACTCATCGACAACTGGGACGACCTCATCGACCCAGTCTCCGACCAGCAGGAGGTGACCAGCGCCACCGACGACACCCCGCCGGACTACGAGGACACCCAGCTGCCGCCGGTCGCGATCGACGACGCGTTCGGCGCCCGCCCCGGCCGCACGGTCACCCTGCCGGTGCTCCTGAACGACTACGACCCCAACGACGACGTGCTGGTCATCGACGGTGTGGAACCGCCGCCGGCCGAGCAGGGCCGCATCGACCTGGTCGCCGGCAACCAGCAGCTGCAGCTCACCCTCACCCCTGAGGCGTCCGGCAGCCTCAGCTTCGACTACACGGTCAGTGACGGACGCGGCGGCACCGCCGACGCCACCGTCACGGTCACGGTCCGCAGCCCGGACGAAAACTCCGCCCCCGCACAGGCCCGCCAGACCCGGGCCACCGTCGCGGCCGGCGGCAGCGTCGAGACCCAGGTGCTCGGCGACTGGATCGACCCGGACGGTGACCCGTTCTACCTCACCGCGGCCACCGCCGCGGTCCCGGACACCGCGACCTCGACGCCGGCCGGCGCCGTGCTGTTCACGGATGCCGGCGACGGCGGCGACGCCGCCCAGGTCGGCCTCGCCGTCTCGGACGGCAGCCTCACCGGCGCGGGGACCCTGGACGTGACGGTGCGTGCGGCCGGGACCGTGCCCATCGTCGCCGACGCGTTCGCCGTGCGCACCACGGCGGGCAGCGAGGTCACCGTCGCTCCGCTGGAGCACGCCCGCGGCGGCAATGGTCCGCTCCGCCTGGGCGCTGTGCCAGACAAGCCCGGTGTCAGCATCACGGCGGACTTCGCCGGCGGAACCTTCAGGTTCGCCACCGACACCGTCGGCGTGCACTACCTGGACTACGCGGTGACCGACGGCGCGACCACCGTGACCGGGCTGATCCGGGTCGACGTCGACCCCGCCCCTGACAGCCCCGGCCGGCCCATCACGGTGCCGCATACCGCCTTCCTGCGCCCGCAGCAGCCCACCGTCATCGACGTGCTCGCAACCGACATCGATCCGGCCGGGGGAGTGCTGCTGGTCACCGGAAGCTCCAACGTGCCTGCCGGCAGCGGACTGACCGTCGAGATCCTCGACCAGCACCTTCTGAGGGTCACCCTGACCCGCCCGCTCGAGTCGGGCACGACCAGCTTCGACTACACGGTGAGCAACGGCCTTGCCTCGGCCACCGGCACCGTCACGGTGATCGAGATCCCCGCGGCGACCACCAGACAGCCGCCCGTCGCGGCGGCAGACTCGGTGTCGGTCCGGGTCGGCGACACCATCGACATCCCCGTGCTCGTCAACGACGAACACCCCGACGGCGACCCGCTTACTCTCGACCCCGTGCTCTCGACCCCGCTGCCCGCCGGCGCCGGGCTGCTCTTCGCCTCCGGCCGGGTGTTGCGCTACCTCGCCCCGGCCAGCACCGGCAACTTCACCGCCGTGTACAGGGTGAGCGCCCCTGACGGGCAGTTCGCCAACGCCGAGGTGCGCATCTCGGTGCGGGAGACCGACGCCGCCACCAACAACCCGCCGCTGCCGCCCACCGTCACCGCCCGGGTGCTGGCGGGTGACACCGTGCGCATCCAGATCCCGCGCACCGGGATCGACCCCGACGGTGACTCCGTGCAGCTGCTCGGCCAGGAGACCAACCCCGAGAAGGGCACCGTCACCGCCATCGACGCCGACTCGCTCAGCTACCGGGCCGGCGACTACTCAGCGGGTACAGACACCTTCAGCTACGCCGTCATCGACGCCCTCGGCGCCCGTGCCACCGGCACCGTGCGGGTGGGCATCAGCCCGCGCCCGGACGGGGCCCGCAACCCGGTCGCCGTGCCGGATGAGGTGACCGTGCGGCCCGGATCCCGGGTGTCGGTGCGGGTGCTCGGCAACGACTCCGACCCCGACGGCGGCGCACTGAGCATCACCGCGGTCGAGGCGACGGATGGTGCCGCGAGCGGGGCCGCCGGCACCGCCGTCGTCGACGGTGACCTCGTCGTGGTGCGCGCCCCGAACGTCAACGGCCGGTACGGCTTCGTCTATCAGATCCAGAACGAGCGCGGCGGCACCGGCTCCGCGTTCCTCACCGTCGTCGTGACCCCGGACGCCCCCCGGGCCCTCCCCGAGGCCGCCGACACCCGGTTGAGGCTCTCCGATGTGCTGGGCCGCGACACCGTCGACGTCGACGTGCTCGCCAGGGTGTTCTTCGCGGAAGGGTCGGCCAGGGACCTGTTGCTGGCCGTCCTGCCCGGCTACGACGGCGCGGCGACGGTCACCGACACCGCCCGGATCCGCGTGTCCGTCGCCAAGACCAGCCAGATCATCCCGTTCAGCGTCAGCCACCCCCAAGACCCCGAGATCATCGCCTACGCGTTCGTCTGGGTACCGGGAACCGACGACGCCCTCCCGCAGCTGCGGGCCGGGGCCGCCAAACTCGTCGTGGCCAGCGAGGCCACCATCGACATCGACATCAACGACTACGTCGTCGCCGTCGGCGACAAGCCCGTGCAACTGACCGACCGCAACACCGTGCGTGCCACGCACGCCAACGGCGCCGAACTCGCAACGGGTGCCCATACGCTCGCGTTCACCAGCGCGGACCAGTATTTCGGGCCCGCCTCCATCTCCTTCGAGGTGACCGACGGCGCCAGTGCGACCGACCCCGCCGGACGCACTGCCACGATAGTGCTGCCGATCACCGTGACACCGCGGGAGAACCAGCCGCCCGCATTCGACGGGGCGGGAATCGACTTCGAACCCGGCCAGAAGAAAGTCATCGACCTGGCCAAGCTCACCTCCTACCCCTACCCGGAGGACCGCGACGAACTCGCCTACACTGTGCTCGACCCGGTGCCGACCGGCTTCGAGCAGACGCTGAACGGCAGCCTGCTCACCGTGACCGCTCTGGACGGCACCCCGAAGGGCAGCACCAGCGCGGTCACGATCGGGGTGCGCGACGACCTCAGCACCGGAAAGGCCGGGCGCGTCGAACTGAAGGTCGTGGCCTCCACCAGACCCCTCGCGCTGCCGGCGACGGATGCGGCCATCGCGCCCCGCGGGCGCAGCACCGTCATCGATGTGCTCGCCAACGACGGCGCCACCAACCCGTTCCCCGCGGTCCCACTGCGCGTGCTCGCGGTACGCGGGCTGGATGCGGCCGCGCTGCCCGCCGGGGTGACGATCACACCCAGCGCCGACAACAGCAGACTCACCGTGCGGGTGTCCGCCGACGCGCAGCCCACCGACAGCACCCTGCAGTACCAGGTCGCTGACGCCACCAACGACCCCGACCGGTACACCTGGGGCACCGTTCGGGTATCGGTGCAGGACGTTCCCGACGCCGTCACCGGGCTGCGGGCCACGGGCTTCTCCGACGGACGCGTCACCGTGGTCTTCAACCCCGGCGCCGCCAACAACTCGCCCATCACCGGCTACCAGGTGACCACCCTCGACGCCGCCTCCGGCCGCCCCCTCGGCAGCACAGTGTGCGCGGCCACTTCCTGCACCCTCGCCACACCCGGCAACGGGCAGGCGAACGCCGTGCGCGTCAGCGTCGCCGCGCAGAACGGCGTCGGCACAGCGACGGCAGCCACCCTCGCCGCCACGGTCTGGTCCGACGTGATCCCGGCCGCACCCACCGGGCTCACCGCCGTGCCCGAAGACGGTGCCCTGCTGCTCGGCTGGGACGTCGTGGCGGCGACGGGCGGCGGCACCGCCATCCGCGGCTACCAGGTCAGTGTCGCCGGGGTCGCCCAACCCGAGGTGAGCGCCACCGGAGCCCGCTGCGCGGCCGCCCGCTGCACCCTGCGCGTAGACGGCCTGGCCAACGGGACCAGCATTGGCTACACCGTCAGTGCCCGCAACGACGCCTACCCCGCCCTGTCGAGCTGGAACACCACCGCCGCCACCGGAACGCCGTACGGCGCGGCGGTCGCCGGCGGGATCACCGCGACGGCGACCGATGTCAGCGGCGCCGTCACCGTGACCTGGGACGGTTTCGCCGATCGCGGCGACGCCGTCGCGGGTTACTTCGTGCAGCGGATCAGCGGCGGCGGGCAGCCCACCGGCGCGCAGGCCTGCTCGGTGTCGAGCCCCGCGCCCGGCACCGTCACGGCACCCCGCGCCGGAGGGGTGGTGCTCGACCAGAAAAGTGTGCCGGCCGGCGGGCGCAGCGCCGTGTTCGACGGCCTGCTCGCCGACGATGGCAGTTACTCATTCGTGGTCTGGGGGTACAACCGGGCCGGCTGCGCGGCGACCGCCGTTGCCACGGTCCTGGTGCGGCCCGCTCCCGGCGCGATCAGCCAGGTGCAGGGTGCGATGGAGCAGCAGGGTGACGCCTGGGACTACCACCTCACCGGGGTGACCCCGTCAGCCGGTGTCGACCACTACAACATCCGGGCCGCGGATGGCTCCGGCTCGGTACAGCGCTTCGGCGGCAGCACCTGGCCGCGCGACCTGCTCGGCCTGCCGTTCGGCTCCGCGGTGGCCTTCCAGCTGCAGGCCTGCACGGTGTGGGGCTCCTGCGGGCCGTGGTCGGGCACCACCACCGCGCCGGAGGCATCCGTCACCTTCACCGTGACCGGACTGGCCTACGACGGCCCGTCCGGCCGGTTCTCCTGGACCGGCGCGCCGCAGAACGGCACCCTCGCGGCGACCTTCGCGTGCGCGGTCGCCGGAACGGCGTCGACTCCGGCCGACAGCGCCACCACCTGCACCCTGCCCGGCCCGCTGCCCGAATCCGGCACAGTGCTGCTCACCGTGACGGTGGACGGCCACACCTTCGACTACTCCCGCCCGATCCCGAAGAAAGCGATCACCCCATGACCCTGACCCCCGATCGTGTGAGCCCAGGCCAGCCGGGCGCCCGCCGCGACGCCGACCTGATGAGCATCGAGGAAGCCGGTCAGTTCGCGACCCTGTTCGACAGGCTGGTGCGCGGCGTCGAGGAGGTCGTGCTGGGCAAGCAGCACGTCATCAGGCTGGCGTTCACCGCCCTGTTCAGTGAGGGCCACCTGCTCCTGGAGGACGTTCCCGGCACCGGGAAGACCTCACTGGCCCGTGCCATCGCGCAGAGCGTGCGCGGCTCCAGCAACCGGGTGCAGTTCACTCCCGACCTGCTGCCGGGCGACATCACCGGCGTGAGCATCTTCGACCAGCGAACGGCCACCTTCGAATTCCACCGCGGACCGGTGTTCGCCAACATCGTGCTGGCCGACGAGATCAACCGGGCCAGCCCCAAGACCCAGGCCGCACTGCTCGAGGTGATGGAGGAGGGCCAGGTCACCGTTGACGGTGTCACCCACAGGGTGGCGGGCCCGTTCATGGTGATCGCGACCCAGAACCCCATCGAGCAGGCCGGCACCTACAGGCTTCCGGAGGCCCAGCTGGACAGGTTCCTGATGAAGACCTCGATCGGCTACCCCGACCACGCGGCCACCGTGCGCATTCTGGAAGGCGTCGGCCGGCGCGCCCACGACGGCCGCCTGGCGCCGGTGCTCTCGGCCGAGTCCGTCGTCGAAGTGGCGGCGCTGGCCCGCACGGTGTTCGTCGACGCGACCATCAACGACTACGTCGCCCGACTCGTCGACGCCACCCGCACCAGCCCGGAGGTACGCCTGGGCGCCAGCGTGCGGGGTGCCCTCGCGCTCATCCGCACCGCCAAGACCTACGCGGCCTCCCAGGGCCGCCACTACGTGACCCCCGACGATGTGAAGGCGCTCGCCGAACCCGTGCTCGCGCACCGGCTGCTGCTGGACGCGGAGGCCGAATTCGACGGGGTCAGCGCGTCGAGCGTGATCGGCCGGATCCTGGTCGAGACGCCGCCGCCGCGCAGCGGGGAGGACCAGAGGCCGGATGTCCTCTAGACGAACCCGGCTGCTCCAGGCCGTCACACCGCTCGGCTGGGGCGTCGCCGGATGCGCGGCGGCACTTCTCGGCGCCGGCTACGGCCTGGGCTGGGCCGAACTCACCGCGATCGGCTGGGCGGCCGCCGTCCTGGTGGTCGGCGCGCTCGCGCACCTGCTCGGCCAGAGCGGCCACCACATCACGTTGACCCTGCCCGTTGAGAGGGTCGTCGCGGGGGAGCGGGTGCCCGGACAGGTCGACGTGCACAACCCGACCGGCCGGCGTCTGGCCGCCGTGACGGTTCAGGTACCGGTGGGCGCCGGGCTGGCCGAATTCCCGATGCCGTCCCTGGCCGCCCGAGCCGGCATCAACGAGGTGTTCGTGGTTCCCGCCGAGCGCCGGGGCATCATCCCGATCGGGCCCGTGCACACAGTGCGGGCCGATCCGGTGGGGTTGGTGCGGCTGGAGACGGTGCTCGCCCAGCGGATCGACCTCTACGTGCACCCGCGCACCATCGCCATCCCCAGCATGAGCCAGGGCTTCGTGCGCGACCTCGAGGGTCAACCCACCCGCGACCTCACCGCCAGCGACGTGGCGTTCCACGCGCTGCGCGAGTATCAGAGCGGCGACGAGCGGCGTAGCATCCACTGGAAGAGCACTGCCAAGACCGGCCGGCTCATGGTGCGCCAATACGAGCAGACCCGCCGCAGCCACCTGCTCGTGGCCCTGAGCCTGGCCACGGGCGACTTCGCCGACGACGAGGAATTCGAGCTCGCCGTCAGCGCGGCCGGCTCGCTGGGCATCCGGGCGATCCGTGATGCACGCACGGTGTCGGTGCTGGCCAGCTCGCGCCAGCTCAGCACGCTCACCCCCACCCGGCTGCTCGACGACCTGAGCGGCGTCGACCTGGCGCCAGACGCCGACGGCGTCCGCGCACTGTCCAGGCGGGCCGCCGCCGCCGTCGACGGGCTGTCGGTGGCGTTCCTGCTCTGCGGATCTGCGACGCCGTTGGCCGCACTGCGCGCCTCCGCGGCGGGATTCCCGCTCGGAGTCGAGGTGGTCGCCGTCGTCTGCGAGCCAGGGGCCCGCCCGGGCCTCCGCCGGGCCGGCGGACTGAGCCTGCTCACCATCGGCTTCCTCGACGACCTGCAGCACAGCCTGGCCCGGGGGGCCGCCGCATGAGCGGGCGCTTCATCATCGGCAACACCGTGGCCCTGTTGGCTGCCACCGGTGTGGCCGCCGCCGCCCTGTGGCCGATTTACCAGACCGGCGCCTTCGTGCTGCTCGTCGCCGTCGCCGCGGTGCTCGGCTGCGGCATCGCCCTCGTCGGCACCGCGTTCCGCTGGCCGGCCTGGCTGGTCGGCCTCACGACCATCGGCGGTTATCTCCTCGTCGGGGTTCCGCTGGCCGTGCCCGGCCGGGCCCTCTACGGGGTGCTGCCGAGCTTGGCCGGCCTCGCCGAGCTGGTGCCGGCCACGGCGCTCGGCTGGAAGCAACTCGTGACCATCGTGCTGCCGGTCGGGTCGTACCAGGCTCTGCTGGTTCCCGCGCTGATCCTGGTGCTGCTCAGCAGCGTCATCGGGCTCTCGGTGGCCCTCCGCAGCCGGGCCGCGGAACCGGCCCTGCTGGCGCCGGTGCTGCTGTTCGTGGCCGGCATCGCACTCGGCCCCAGCCAGGCCACGGCGCCCACACTGCTGGGCCTCGCGCTGTTCGCCGTGCTGGTGCTCTGGCTGCTCTGGCTGAACCTGGAACGCCGCCGGGGTCGCCTGCTGGTGTCGGCGACCGCGGCGCGGCTGCCGGCGGCCGACCGGCGGATGGGCGCGGCCCGGTCCGTGGTCGTCGCGGCTCTCGGGCTGACGGTGGCGGTCCTGGCCGGCACCGTCGCCGCCGTCGCCCTGCCGCCCACCGCGGCCAGGGACGTGCTGCGCACCCGAGTGGTGGCGCCTTTCGACGCCCGCGCCTACCCGAGTCCGCTGTCCGCGTTCCGCAACTACCAGCAGCCGGACCTCGCCGACACCGTGCTCTTCGAGGTCGAGGGGCTCCCGGCCGGCGGGCGCATCCGGCTGGCAACCCTCGACGACTACGACGGGGTGGTGTATTCGGTGGGCACCGCGGATGCGGCGGGGCCGGACTCCGGCACCTTCACCAGGCTGCCCTACCGTCTCGACCAGAGTGCCGTGCGCGGCGACGAGGTCTCCCTGTCGGTGTCGATCCGGGAGTACGACGGCGTCTGGGTGCCCGGCGTCGGAGCGCTGGAACAGATCGAGTTCACCGGCGCCACCGCGGCCGCCCGCCAGGAGTCGTTCGTGTACAACGACCTCGGTGGGACCGCCGCCGTGGTCACCGGCCTGGAGGAGGGCGACAGCTACACCAGCACCGCCGTCGTGCCCACTCTCGTCGGTGACCTGGCAGATGCCCGGCCCGGCTCCGCGGTCCTACCGCCCGCCGCGGTGCTGCCCGACGGCCTCGAAGAAACCCTGGCCGGTGTCCTGCGGCCGGGCGACACGCCGGGCCAGAGCCTGCAGGCCGTGCTCTACTTCCTGGCCACGACCGGATACGTCAGCCACGGCACCGCCGGGGAACCCGTCAGCCGGTCCGGGCACGGTGTTGACCGCATCGACGAGCTGCTGCAGGACCAGCCGATGCTCGGCGATGCCGAACAATACGCGGTCACGGCGGCTCTGATGGCCCGGCAGATCGGCTTTCCGGCGCGGGTGGTGGTGGGCTTTGTACCCGCCGCGGAGGGTGCTACCGCCCCGGTGACCGGCGCCGACGCCTCGGCGTGGATCGAGGTGCAGACCCAGGCCGACGGCTGGGTGGCGCTGGATCCCAACCCGCCCGTCCGGGAGATCCCGGCCCGCCAACCCGACGACCCCGCTCCGATCTCCCGCCCGCAGACCGTGCTGCCCCCGCCGGTGCCGGAGACCGCCGAACAACCCGAGCCCAGCCAGCCGGAAAGCCAGACCACCGACCCGCCCGCCGCTGCCGACCCGTTCTGGGCTGTGGTCAGGCTGATCGTGAGCATAGCGGCCTGGTCCCTGCTCGGGTTCGGCCTTCTCGCCGCACCGTTGCTCGGCATCGTTGTCGCCAAGTGGCGGCGTCGCCGACAGCGCCGTCTGGCCCACCGGCCGATCGACCGCATCGTGGGTGGCTGGCGGGAATTCGCCGACAGCGTGACCGATCACGGCCTGTTCGTGCCGCCCCTGGCGACCCGCACCGAGCTGGCCCGATCCGTCGGCGGAGTGCGCGCTCTCTGGCTGGCCCGGGAGGTGGACCGGGCCGTCTTCGCTCCCGACGGGGCGGCGGAGATCGACCCTGACGGCATCTGGGTGTCGGTGCGGGAGCTGCAGAATGGCCTGCGGGCCGGACTCAACCGTCGGGACCGCCTGCGCGCGGTCATCTCGGTGCGGTCATTCGGTCGCTACGCTAAGAGAACTGCCGGGCGGGATGGCCGGCGCAGGCGCAGGCTGTGGGGAGCTCGCGAGAGCACGAAGGGACCGGGTCAGTGAACTGCCAAATTTGCGGGGCGCACCTGCCAGAAGGCGCAATGTTCTGCGGCGGCTGCGGCAGCTCGACCTCGGCGACCCCCATCACCCGCAAGCGCGCCGACCCGCGCCCCAGCGACACCACCATTATCCAGCCGCTCGCACCCCGCACCACGGTGATCTCGGTGCCGTGGTGGCCGGCGGGTAACGGCCCTGCCGATGACCAGCCGGCCGATGGCGGGCCCCCGACCGTTCGCCCCGCCGGCGCTCACGCGGCGGCACCGGCCGAGAAGTCGCAGCCCGCACGGTACACCCTGCAGTTCAGCACCGGCGAAACCGTTTCGGTGCGCGGCAGTGGTCTCATCGGCCGCCGCCCGCTGCCCCAGCCGTCGGAACAGTTCGACCACCTGATCCAAATCACCGACCTGGGCATGTCGGTGTCCAAGAGCCACCTCGAATTCGGCCAGCACGACGGCGAGTTCTGGGTCAACGACAGGTTCTCCGGCAACGGCACCGTCGTGCGGCGGGCGCCGGCGCCGGCGCTGCGCTGCGAGCCGGGCCGGCGGTATCTGGTGGGCCGGGGTGCCAGGGTCGAGATCGGCGACCAGTTCTTCATGGTGCTCTAAGGCCTCGCCGCTCCTCCACACCCCGGTCGGTTCCCGCGTTCTGCACCGGGACCGCCGCATCGGTCGTCCCGGCCGGCCGTTCGGGTGTGCTGGAGACATGACCGTCGCCCCCGAGCCGCCTACCATCGACCCGATCCGGCTGCCGACCCCGCCCGTGCCACCCGGACGCCCCGGCTTTCCGCTCATCGCCTGCGTGGCACCCCTGATTGCCGCCGGACTGATCTGGGCGATCACCGGATCGGCGCTGGTGCTCGTCTTCGCGGTCCTCAGCCCCATCATCGCCGTCGCGGGGCTCGTCGACGGGCGCCGGTCCGGATCTCGGCAACGCCGCAGGGACGCCGCCGGCTACGCGACCCGGATGGCCGAGGCGGAGGATACCGTCGACCAGAGCCTCGCCCGGCTGCGGCGCGATGCCTGGCGTGCCGCACCCGCGGCGCACCGGATGCTCGGCGACGCCCACGACCCGACCCGCTGGGCCGATCCGGCGACGGCCGCTCTGGTGCTCGGGGCCGGACCGGTCCCCAGCGGCCTGCGCCTGGAGGGCGGTGCCAGCGCCGAGCAGCGCGAGTTGCGGGCCAGGGCGGCGGTCCTGACCGGCGCCCCCATCACCGTGGACCCGGCCGGCAGCATCGGGCTGGTCGGACCCGGCCTGGTCGTCAGGTCGCTGGCCCGCAGCCTGGTGGTGCAACTGGTCGGCCAGCTCAGCCCCCGCGCCCTGGGCATCCGGATTCCGGCCGGCGACGACTGGGCCTGGGCGGCCGGCCTCCCGCACCGGTCGGCGGTGTCCCCGGCCCGGTGGCTCACGATCACCGGGGGCACGCCAGCCGGCCCGGCCCGGCCCGGTCAGTCCGGTCCGTCCGGGGGATCCGACACCGATTTCCGGATCGCGCTCGCCGAAACCGGCGCCGCTCTCCCGCCAGGGTGCGCGACCATCGTGCGGGTGGACGGGGCGAGCGACGCTGAACTCGTGCGGCTGGGAGGGATTCCGGCCGCGCTGCACTTCGTGCCGCACCTGGTGGCTGAACAGCAGACCGCCGGATTCGGTGCGATGCTCCGCCGTGCGGCCGAGGCGGCCGGCGTGGTCGACTCGGGGGACGCGCTGCCGGAGACCGTCGCCTTCGCACCGTTGTGTTCTCAGTGGGCTACTGACCCCGATGGGGGAGCCGACCACCCCCTCGATACGCCGGCCGGCCTCGCCTGCGTCATCGGGGTGGGGGAGCGGGGACCCCTGAGTGTGGACCTCGTGGCCGATGGGCCGCACGCCCTCGTGGGCGGCACGACGGGCAGCGGCAAGAGCGAACTCCTGGTGACCTGGGTGGCAGCGCTGGCCGCCCGGTATCCGCCGAGCCAGGTCACCTTCCTGCTCGTCGACTTCAAGGGCGGGGCGGCATTCGACTTCGTGCGGGAGCTGCCGCACTGCGTGGGGCTGATCACCGATCTCGACGACCGCGAGGCGCTCAGGGCCCTGGGCAGCCTCGCCGCTGAGCTGCGGCACCGGGAACGGGTGCTCCGTGACGCCGGCGGCCGTGACATCACCGACCCGCGCAGCGCCGGGCGTCTGTCGCGCCTGATCATCGTGATCGACGAATTCGCCACCATGCTGGACGCCTTTCCCACGCTGCACGCACAGTTCGTGGACATCGCCGCCCGGGGCCGGTCATTGGGCGTGCACCTGGTGCTGTGCACGCAGCGACCCGCCGGCGTGGCGCGTGACGCCCTGCTGTCCAATTGCAGTCTGCGGCTCTCGCTACGGGTGAACAACGCCGCCGACAGCCTGGCCGTGATCGGGTCGGATGCCGCCGCCCGGATCGACGCCGGCCGGCCTGGCCGATGCGTGGTGCGCAGCGGGTCGGCGCCCGCGCAAACCTGCCAGGTGGCCACGACGACCCACGCCGACATCCAGGCGGTCCTGAACGGCGCACCAGCTTCCGCAGACCCGCCGCGGCGGCCCTGGCTGGACCCGCTCCCTCGGCTGGTCACGCCGGCCCAGGTCGCCGCGCTCGCCGCCGAGGGTCCGCCGCCGCCGTTCGTGCTGGGACTGATCGATGAGCCGGAGCAGCAGCGCTACGCCGTGGCCGGGTACGACCCACGGGCCGACGGGCACCTGCTGGTGGTGGGAGGTGCGGGAACGGGTAAGTCGACACTGCTGGCCGCGATCGCCGCCCAGGCCCCGCATCGGATCGACCTCATCCCGGCCGATGTCGAGGGCACTTGGGACGCCCTGGTGCGGGCGAGGGCCGCACTGGACGGCCCGGCCGGCCTTGCACCGGCGGGTGGCCGGCGACACGACGCCGGGCCGGAAAGCCGGCTGCTGCTCTTCGATGACATCGACGCCGTGCTCGCCCGGTGGGGCGAAGAACACCGTGCGGCAGCCGTCGACCTGCTCACCGGACTCCTTCGTGACGGCGGCCAGGGCGGGCTGCACCTGGTGGTCACCGGGCAACGGCTCACCGGGGCGCTGCAGGCCCTGCCCGCCCTGTGCCAGAGCCGCCTGGTGCTGCGGCTGCCCAGCGTGTACGAGCACCAGGCTGTGGGAGAACCGGCAGCGAGCTACGACGAAACCGTGCCGCCAGGGGGCGGGCGCTGGCGGGGTGCGCGAATCCAGCTGATGCTCGCCGAGCCCGCCGGGCACGGTTACGAGCCGGCCGTCGTCCCGTCCGCGCTGGACGACACCAGCGCGTCCACCCGTGTGCTGCTCGTTGTCGCGGGGTCCGCCGCACGAACCGCCGCAGCCATCCGGGCTGCCGCTTCGCCGGCCTTCCCGCACGTCGTGCGGCTCGGCGCTCACCCGTCGGTCGGAGCCCGGGAGGATCGCCTGGTGGTCTCCGACGTCGCCGCCGGCACCGTGCTGGTGGGCGACGCAGACACCTGGCAGGCGCACTGGTCGCTGCTGACCGGGTTGCGCGGCGTGGCTCCGCTGGTCTTCGACGGCGCCAGCCTGGCCGACTACCGCCTGCTGACCCGCCGGCGCGACCTGCCGCCGCCGCTGGCTCCGGCCGGTTCGCGGGGCTGGCTGCTGCGCCCTGACGGCACCGTGCACAGGGTCACGGTGCCGTAGGTCGGGCAGGCAGCCGCCTAGGCGAGCACCTCGGCGAGAGGCCGGAACGGCAACGTGTTGGCGGCGGCGACCGGCGCGTTCGTCAGAACACCGGCGTGGGTGTTCAATCCCAGCGCCAGCGCGGCGTCGAAGCGAAGAGCCTCGAGCCAGCCGAGGTTCGCGATCGCCCGCACGTAGGGCAGGGTGGCGTTGGTGAGGGCGTAGGTTGACGTGCTCGGCACCGCCCCCGGCATGTTGGCCACGCAGTAGAACAGCGACCCGTGCACGGTGAAGGTGGGCTCGGTGTGTGTGGTGGCGTGGGTGTCGGTGAAGCAGCCGCCCTGGTCGACGGCGATGTCCACGAGAACGCTGCCCGGCTTCATCCGCGACACCAGCTCGTTGCTGACCAGTTTGGGCGCCTTGGCGCCCGGGATCAGCACGGACCCGATCACCAGGTCGGACTGCACGAGCGCCGTGTCGATCTCGAACGCGTTCGACGCGATGGTCTTCACCCGCCCGTAGTACAGGGCATCCAGTTCGCGGAGACGGAAGAGGTTGGTGTCCAAAACCGTGACCTCGGCGCCCAGGCCGATTGCCACCTGCATGGCGGCGGTTCCGGCGACCCCGCCGCCGAGAATCGTGACCCTGGCCGGGTGAGTGCCCGGCACACCCGGCACGAGCAGGCCGGGCCCGCCGTTGGGCTTGAGCATGGCGTTCGCGCCGACGATCGGAGCCAGCCGGCCGGCGACCTCGCTCATGGGCGCCAACAGGGGCAGTGCCCGGCTGGGCAGCTGCACGGTCTCGTAGGCGATGCCGGTGACCCCGGCCGTCAGGAGCGCCTGGGTGAGGCCGGCCTCCGCGGCCAGGTGCAGGTAGGTGAAGAGTACGAGATCGGGCCTGAAGTAGCCGTACTCGCTGGGCACGGGCTCCTTCACCTTGAGCAGTAACTCGGCCCCGGCCCAGGTGGATGCGGCGTCAGGCATGATCGTGGCTCCGGCGGAGCGGTACTGCGCGTCCGTGATCGATGAGCCGACGCCCGCACCGGTCTCGACGAGCACCTCGTGCCCGTGGAGCACCAGGTCGTGGACGCCGGCCGGGGTGATCGCGACCCTGAACTCGTTGTTTTTGATCTCGCGGGGGACTGCAACTCGCATGACGCTCCTGAGCCTGGTGGGGACAGTCTGGTGGGGGCCAGCCTGGGAGCAGCCTACTGTGGCTGGATCGTCGATCCCGAACGCAACGACCGAGCGACAGCGACGAAATCGGTTGAAAATTGCAGGAATGTTAACGTTTTGATCATTTTATGGCGCGTTCGGTGTCGACTGTGCCACTATCGGTCCACTCGTCACGCAGCGGGCCGGGGCGTTCCCGACGCCTTTCGACGCCGCTGAAGAATGCAAGGAGACCGTCCATGTCGCCCAGGCCGATACCCGCAGACCCGATGATCCAGCAGCTCGTCCGCCAGGCCAGGCAGGCCCAGCTGGGCCGGCGCGCGCTCCTCACCGGCGCGGGGGCAGGAGCGGCGGCACTGGCGCTCGCCGCGTGTTCGACCGGCAGTGCGGCGCAACCGACAGCGGCGGCCGACGCGTCCGAGAGCGAGAAGACGCTGCGCTGGGACAACTGGGCGCTGTACATCGACGTGGACGACGCCGGGGACTACCCGACCCTGGCTGCCTTCACCGCCGAGACCGGCATCACGGTGAACTACACCGAGGCCGTGGACGACAACAACACCTACTACGGCAAGGTCAAAGACCAACTCGCCCTCGGCAAGGACATCGGCGCCGACACCGTCTGCCTGACCGACTGGATGGTCGGCCGGCTCGCCAGGTTCGGCTACCTGCAGGAACTCGACCACGCGAACATCCCCAACCTGACCAACCTGCTGCCCACCCTCAAGAACGTGGACTTCGACCCCGGCCGGGCGCTGTCGGTGCCGTGGCAGGGCGGCTTCGCGGGCATCTGCTGGAACAAGGAGAAGCTCCCCGGCGGCATCGGCTCGGTCGAGGAGTTGTGGAACACTCCCGAGCTCAAGGGCCGTGTCGGCGTGCTTTCCGAGATGCGCGACACCATGGGCCTGATCATGCTCGATGCGGGCGTCGACATCGCCGGCGACTGGGGCGACGACGAGTTCACCGCCGCGATCGACGTGCTCAAGAAGCAGGTCAGTGACGGCCAGGTGCGCAACATCAAGGGCAACTCCTACAAGGAAGATCTCGTCAACGGCGACAGCCTCGCGGCCATCGTCTGGTCGGGCGACATCGTGCAACTCAATGCCGAGAACGGCGACAAGTGGGGCTTCGTGGTACCGGAGAAGGGCGGCACCATCTGGAACGACAACTTCGTGGTGCCGATCGGTTCAGCGCACAAGGCCAACGCCGAAGCCCTGATCAACTACTACTACGACCCGGCCGTCGCCGCCGAGGTCGCCGCGTACGTGAACTACATCACCCCCGTCGCGGGCGCCAGGGAGGCGGCCATGGAGATCGACCCCGAGCTCGCCGAGAACCCGCTGATCTTCCCCGATGACGCCACCCTCGCCAAGGCCAAGGTGTTCCGCACCCTCACCGGCGCCGAGGAACAAACCTACGGCGCGCAGTTCCAGAGCATCCTGCTGGGAGCCTGAACCGTGCCAAGCGGCGCGTTCGCCGACCGGGGTGCCGACCTCGAGCTGGTCGGCATCCAGAAACGCTTCCCCGGCTTCACCGCCATCGAACACCTGGACCTCGTCATTCCCGCCGGCTCGTTCTTCGCCCTGCTCGGCCCGTCGGGCTGCGGCAAGACCACCACCCTGCGCCTGGTGGCCGGACTGGAAGACCCCACCGGCGGCCGCATCCTGATCGGCGGAACTGACGTCACCGCCCAAAAGGCCTACCAGCGGCCGGTGAACACCGTCTTCCAGAGTTACGCGCTCTTCCCGCACATGACGGTGCTCGAAAACGTGGCCTTCGGGCTGCGACGGCGCCAGATCACGGATGCCCTCGGCAAGGCGCATGAGGCGCTCCGGCTGGTCGAACTGGACCACCTGGCCGCGCGCAAGCCCGTGCAACTCTCCGGCGGCCAGCAACAGCGGGTGGCGCTGGCCCGGGCGATCGTGAATCGGCCCGCGCTGCTGTTGCTCGACGAGCCGCTCGGTGCGTTGGACCTCAAGCTGCGCCGGCAGATGCAACTTGAGCTCAAGACCATCCAGGAGGAGGTCGGTCTCACGTTCCTGCATGTCACCCACGACCAGGAGGAGGCCATGACCATGGCCGACACCATCGCGGTGATGAACAAGGGCCGGATCGAGCAGCTGGGCGCGCCGGAGCAGCTCTACGAGCTCCCCCGGACCGCGTTCGTGGCGAACTTCCTCGGCCAGTCCAACCTCTTCACCGGGCCCGTGGTGGGGGAGACCAGCACGTCCATCGCCGTGGACATCGCCGGTCGCAGCATCGTGGTGCCCAAGACCCGCTCGCACCGCCACGCCGGCGACGTCACCATCGGGGTGCGCCCGGAGAAACTCACCCTGCACCGGGACAAACCGGTCCACGACTCCGGCCACAATGTGATGGGTCCGGGCCGGGTGACGGATGTGTCCTTCACCGGTGTGAGCACCCAATATCTCGTGAGCGTGCCCGGCGTCGGTGTCCTGATCGTCTTCGAACAGAACCGTTCCTTCGGGCCGGTCGAGGGCGAAGGGGACGAGGTATGGGTGACCTGGAACGTCGAGCACGGCTTCGGCCTCGACGACGACCCCGTCGCACCGGACCCCAGGTTCGTCGCCGACACCAGCACCAAGAGCATCGCCGCACAGCGTCGCGCCGCTCTCGTCACGGAGCTCGAGGAGGCCTAGATGGCCTTCGCCGCGTTCGCCAGCACCGCCGCCGCGCCAACGGATGCGCCGCAGCGCCGCCGCAGTCCGGTGGCGCTGCTCCTGCTGCTGCCGGGCATCCTCTATCTGGTGTTGTTCTTCCTGGCTCCGCTGGTGTCGCTGATCCTCACCTCGCTGCAGGCGCCGAGCGAGTTCGGTGACATCGGCATGTACAGTTACGCGTTCCGCTGGGAGAACTACGTCGAGGTGATCGGCCAGTACTGGCCGCACATCCTGCGCTCGTTCGGCTATGCGCTCATCGCCACGGTCCTGGCGCTGCTGTTCAGCTACCCGCTGGCGTACTTCATCGGCGTCACCGCCCGGCGCTGGCCGCTGCTGCAGAGCCTGATGCTGGTGCTCGTGATCGCACCGTTCTTCATCAGCTTCCTGCTGCGCACGCTGGCCTGGAAGCAGCTGCTCTCCGACGAATCGTTCCTCGTCACCTCGCTGAAGGCCGTCTCGCTGCTGGCCCCCGACGCCCATCTCACCGGCACCGCGTTCTCGGTGATCTTCGGCCTGACCTACAACTTCATCCCGTTCATGACCCTGCCGCTCTACACCACCCTGGAGCGGCTGGACCTGCGCTACCTCGAGGCCGGCAACGACCTGTACGCCAGCGGGTTCCACACCTTCCGCACCGTCACCATCCCGCTGTCGATGCCCGGCATCGTGGCGGGTACCCTGCTCACCTTCATCCCCGCAGCCGGCGACTACATCAATGCCAGTCGCGACTTCCTCGGCGGGGCGGACACCCAGATGATCGGCAACGTGATCGAGGCCAACTTCCTGGTGCTGCTGAACTATCCCGCGGCGGCATCGCTGTCGATCATCCTGATGACCGTGATCCTCGTGATCGTGGGCGTCTACGTGAAGAGAAGCGGAACCGAGGAGCTCTTGTGAGTCGTCTCTCGCTCGGCAAGTGGCTGCTGCCGCTGTACACGGCGCTCGCGCTGATCTTCCTGATGGTGCCGATCGTGTACACCTTCATCTTTTCGTTCAACGACTCGCTGAAGTCCAACATCACCTGGCGCGGCTTCACCCTCGACAAATGGCTGAACGTCTGCGCGGTGCAGAACGGCGCCGTGTGCCAGGCCTTCGGCAACAGCCTGATCATCGGTCTGGCAGCCACGCTGATCGCCACGATCCTCGGCACCATGATTGCGATCGCCCTGGTGCGCTACAGATTCAGGTTTCGCTCCAGTACCAGCCTGTTGCTGTTCCTGCCGATGGCGACCCCCGAGGTGGTGCTCGGTGCCGGGCTGGCCGCGCAGTTTCTCTCGCTCGGCGTGCCCAAGGACATGCTCACGATCATCCTGGCGCACACGATGTTCTGCATCAGCTTCGTGGTCGTGACGGTGAAGGCCCGCGTCGCCGGCCTGGACCCGGCGCTCGAGGAGGCCGGCCGGGACCTGTACGGCTCGCCAGGCCAGGTGTTCGCCCGGATCACCTTCCCGCTGCTGCTGCCGGGAATCCTCGCCGCCGCGCTGCTGTCGTTCGCGCTGAGCTTCGACGACTTCATCATCACCAATTTCAACTCCGGGGCCGTGACCACCTTCCCGAAGTACATCTACATTTCGGCGTCGCGGGGCATCCCGGCGGAGGCCAACGTGATCGCGTCTGCGGTGTTCATCCTGGCGCTGGTGATTGTCGTGACCGCGCAGGTGTCCGCCGCAGCCCGGGCCAAGCGACAGGCCCGCCTCGATTAGCCGGACCTGTTGCCGGGTGGTGGCGGCGAGGCATCCGGTGGCGGGCCGTCGCCGTCGGTGGCCGGCCGAGTGAACGGCACCGAGCCGAGCACCTCCGACGAGGTGCGCACCGGCCCGAGGGTGCGCTGGCGCAACGGGTCGCGGCGCAGGTCGACATACAGCGATACGCACAGGCCCACGATGATAACCACGAACGGGCTTGCCGCCAGGATCGTGAAGGTCTGCAGAGCGCCCAGCCCGCCCACGAACAACAGCACCGCGGCGACGGCGCCGGTGAGCACCGCCCAGAAGATCACCAGGGGCTTCCAGGGCTCCTTGCGGCCGCGACTCGAGAGCGTCCCGAGCACGAGGGCACCGGCATCCGCCCCGCTGACGAAGAACACCGCGGTGAGCACCATCACCACCAGGGCCGAGCCGATGAAGAACGGGTACTGCTGCAGTGCCGCGAAGAACCCCGCCGCCTCGCTGCCGGTGCCGGCGATGTCGACACCGTTCAGTTGCAAGTGCAGCCCGGCCCCGCCGAAGACCACGAACCAGAGGATACTGACCGCCGTCGGCACCAGGAGCACCCCAAGAACGAACTCGCGAATGGTGCGGCCGCGGGAGATCCTGGCGATGAACGTGCCCACGAACGGGGTCCAGGAGATCCACCAGGCCCAGTAGAAGATCGTCCAACTGGCCAGCCAGTCGCTGCCGCCGAACACCGCCGAGTGGAAGCTCATGGGAACAAGGTCGGCCAGGTACGCACCGATGGCCGACGGCAGCAGATTCAGGATGAACACGGTCGGTCCGACCACGAAGACGAACAGCAGGAGCACGGCGGAGAGCACCATGTTCGTGTTGCTGAGCCATTTGATCCCCTTCGCAAGGCCGCTCGCGGCGGAGAACACCACACCCACGGTCAGCACGCAGATGATGATGATCGGCAAGGCGGTGCCCGGGTCGTCGGAGAACGTGCCGGTGCTCAGCAACGAGATCCCAGCGGCGATCTGCAGGGCGCCGAGACCGAGCGAGGTCGCCGACCCGAACTTGGTGCAGATGATCGCCAGGATGTCGATCGGCTTGCCCCAGCCCTTGGTCTCGATCCGGTCCTTGCCGAAAATGGCCTGGAACGGTGCGCTCATCAGGTTGCCGCGGCCCATCCGGTAGGTCGAGTACGCCAGGGCCAGGCCCACCACCGAGTAAATGGCCCAGGGGTGCAGTCCCCAGTGGAAAAATGTGTACGCCATGGCCGCGTTGGCGGCATCCGGGCTGTTCGCTGCCGCGTCGACGAAGGGCGGCGGCGACGCCAAATGGGTGACCGGTTCAAAGACGCCGTAGAACATCAGGCCGATTCCCATGCCGGCGCTGAACATCATCGACACCCAGGAGAGCGTCGAGAACTCGGTGCCCTGCCCTTCCCGTGAGAGCGGGATGCTGCCGTACCGGCCGAAGGCCAGCACCAGCGCGAAGATGACGAAGCCCGACGCCCCGAGAATGAACAGCCAGCCCAGGTTGCCGGTGACCCAGCCCAGAGCGGATGCGGCGGCGTCGCCCACGGTCTGCGTGAACAGCACCCCAAGCAGGCAGACCACCACGATGATGCCTGCGGAGACGCCGAAGACGGTTTTGTCGACGGTGGCCCAGCCGGTGCGGGCGGGTTCACTGACCGCGTCGCCGAGCGCGGCCTCGATGCTGTCGTCTGAAGGGTCCTTGGACATGTCCGTCCTCGCTGATCGAACACTCGTCGATCGATGCTCGGTGCGAACAGGTTTGAGAAGCGCAAAAAAACTGCTCGCGACGTCCCTCAACGCTACGCGGATGCGGGGGACATTACTATAGTTGCCGCTATGGCTGATCTCGACGATCTCGAAACTGCCGGACCGGCGCTGTACACCGGGAGGGGGGATTCGGGGCGCACCACCTTCGGGCGGCACGGCGACGTCGCCAAGACCGACGTGCGCGTCGCCGCCTACGAAGACTGCGATGAGGCCAACGCTGCCGTGAGCGTGGTGATGGCCGTGGGTAACCTCCCGATCGAGGTGACGTCCACCCTCGCCAGCGTGCAGAACGACCTGTTCGATCTGGTCGCCGACCTCGCCGTACCGCTGGACGACCCACGTGCCGTGAGCGCACGAATCAGCGAATCGCACCTCACCCGCCTCGAACGCGCCGTCGACCATTTCGAGCAGCAGGCCACCGATCTCAGCGGCTTCGTGCTTCCCGGCGGCACCGTCGCCGCGTCGCTGCTCTATCAGGCGCGGGCCGTCGTGCGCCGCGCCGAACGCACGGTTTGGGCCGCCGTGGAAGCGCACCCCACGACGGTCAACCCGCTGTGCGCGCGCTATCTGAACCGGCTATCGACCCTGATGTTCGTGCTGGCCAGGGGTGCGAACGCCGAGCACGGTGACGTGCAGTGGGTGCCGGGGGCGTCTTCGCTGGCGATGGCGCAGGAAGCCGACGAGACTGAGCGTCCCTAGACGTAGCTGGCGCGGATCTGGCCGATCGGCTGGCCACCACCGTGCACGGCGACCTTCAGTTCGGGGATGATCGCATCGATGTCGGCTCGAGGCACCGCGCCGGCATCCGCCAACAGGCTCAGCGCGACGACGGTGGCCGCGCGCAGGTTGCCGTCGAGGATCTTCAACGCCACCGTGGTGCCGTTCTCGGCCGAGGCCACCATGATGCCCTCTGCCCCGCCCTTGACGAACAGACCTAGGCGCTCGATCGCGATCGAGTCCGGCAATCCGGGTCCGGCGATCACCCAGCCGTTTTCCCGTACCGCCTCGGCCAGGAACCCGGCCTCGCGGTAGATGGCGAACGGTGAGCTGGACTTCGACGTGGCGATACGGGCGATGCCGCGGGCCAGGGCCGTCAATGACAGCGCGTGCACCGGGGCGCCGCAGCCGTCGACGCCGGTCGCGGCCGGACGCTCGCCGGTGAACCGCTCGACGACGTCGAGAATGCGCTTCTGCAGCGGATGTTCGGTGTCCAGGTACCCGGTGACCGGCCAGTGATTCTGCACACAGGCAACGAGCATCGCCGCGTGCTTGCCCGAGCAGTCCGAGTAGATCGGGGCGGGGCCGGCGCCCTGGCGCACCAGCGAGTCGCGGGTACCCGAGTCGCCCGGCCAGGTGGGCGTGCAACCGAGGTCGGCCTCCGAGAGCCCGGCGCGGGCCAACAGGCCCCGCACGAGGTCGGTGTGCTTCTGGGTGCCGGAGTGGCTGGACGTCGCGATCGCGGCATCCTCACCGCGCAGCACCACGCCGCTGGCCATCACCGCGATGGCCTGGAACGGCTTCATCGACGAGCGCGGGAACACCGGGGCGTTCACATCGCCGAGGGCGCGCAGAACGGCGCCGTCAGTGCCGAGCACGACGGCGGCGCCCGCGTGGCGGGACTCGATGAAGCCGGAGCGTTCCACGACGGCCAGTTCGACGGCGTCGATCACTTCGATGGTGCCTGAGGTGGAGGGCGCTGCGGCACCGAAGGCGGCAGGAGAGGTCGGCGTGGTCACGATTACAGCGTCGCCATCGCGTCGTCGATGACCGACAGGGCGTCGGTCAGCAGGGCATCCGTCACGGCCAGGCTGGGCAGGAACCGCAGTACGTTGCCGTAGGTGCCGGCCGTGAGCAGCAGCACGCCGTGCTGCGCCGCGTAGGCGGCGATCGCGGTGACCGCGGCGGCGTTGGGTGCCTTGGTCGTGGTCTGGGTGCCGGGCTGCACGAGCTCGATGGCGATCATGGCGCCGCGGCCGCGGATGTCGCCGATGATGTCGTGCTTGTCCGCCAAGGCGGTCAGGCCGGCGCGGAGGGTCTTCTCGATGCGCTGGCCCTCGGCGAGGAGGTTGTTGTTCTCGATCGCCTCGAATACCGCGATCGCGGCGGCGCAGGCGACGGGGTTGCCGCCGAAGGTGCCGCCGAGCCCGCCGGGCTGCGACGCGTCGAGGATCTCGGCGCGGCCGGTCACGGCGGCCAGGGGCATGCCGCCGGCGATGCCCTTGGCGATCAGCACCAGGTCGGGCTCCCAGCCGAAGTGCTCACTGGCGAAGTAAGCGCCGGTGCGAGCCATGCCGCTCTGGATCTCGTCGGCGATCATCACGACGCCGTTCGCGGTGCACCATTCCTGCAGCAGCGGCAGGTAACCCTCGGCGGGAACCATGAAGCCACCCTCACCCTGGATGGGTTCCACGACCAGGCAGGCCAGGTCGCTGGCGCCGATGACCTTCTCCAGGTACGCGATGGTGCGGGCGGCGGCTTCGGCGCCGCTGAGGCCGTCGTGATACGGGTACGAACTGGGGGCGTGGTAGACGTCGCCGGCCAGCGGGCCGTAGCCGGTGGCGTACGGGGCGGCCTTGTAGTTCATCGCCATGGTGAGCACGGTGCGGCCGTGGTACGCGTGGTCGAGCACGGCCACGGCGCGACGGCCGGTGTACTTGCGGGCGATCTTCACGCCGTTTTCCACAGCTTCGGCGCCCGAGTTGATCAACACGGTCTTCTTGGCGAAGCTGCCGGGGGTGTGCGCGGCGAGCAGCTCGGCGACGCGCACGTACTCTTCGTACGGCGTGATGGTGAACAGGGTGTGCACGAAGTCGTTCAGCTGGCCGGTCGCGGCGGCGACGACGCTGGTTTCCGAGTGGCCGACCGTGGTCACGCCGATGCCGGCGCCCAGATCGATGAACTGGTTGTCGTCGAGGTCGACGATGATCGCGCCGCTGGCCTTCTTGATGTAGACCGGCAGAGCGGAGCTGACGCCGGTGGAAACCGCGGCGAGGCGTCGCTGGTGCATCTCCGTGGATCGCGGGCCGGGGATGGCCGTCACGATCTTGCGTTCCTGGGTCACCGTGTAGACCGGGGACGAGGGGGTGGATGCGGCAGCGGAATCAGTCAGCGTGTCAGTCATGATCGCGCCAGTTTACCGCCCGCACCAGCGAGCAGCCGGGCCATTCCCTGCGAGAATTACCAGTAAGCGTGAAACCCGAAGGAGACGCCATGATCGGTGTACATCACTATGCCGTGCAGATCCACTGGACGGGCAACCGCGGCACCGGCACCAGCAGCTATCGGGCGTACGGCCGCGACCACCTTCTCACCTCGTCGGGCAAGGAACCGATCGCCGGCTCGGCCGACCGCACCTTCCACGGCGATGCCGACCGGTGGAACCCCGAGGAGCTGCTGCTGGGAGCGCTCAGCCAGTGCCACCTGCTCTCGTATCTGCACGTGGCCGCCAGACACGGGGTGGTCGTGGTCGGCTATTCCGACGACGCCATCGGCACCATGGCGCAGACGGCGGATGGCGGTGGCCACTTCACCGCCGCCACCCTGCGTCCCCGGGTCACCATCGCCGACCCGGACCAGGCGGAGCTGGCTCAGTCCCTGCACTCCGAGGCGTCCAAGGCCTGCTTCATCGCGGCGTCGGTCAATTTTCCCGTCGGTCACGAACCAATCATCATCATCGCCGAGCCGGCCTCGCTGCTCTAAGCCCGCCCGCTTAAACCGCGAAAGCGGCCCTGTGGCTGCCTCCGCAAAGCGGAGGTGACCACTGGACCGCTTTCGCGAGGTGCGGCGCTTACTTCTGGGTGGCCGCGAACAGGGTGAGGGCCTCTTCGAGCACCGAGGCGGCGTCGTCGATGAGGGCCTGGGAGATGACCACCGACGGCATGATCCGCAGCACGGAGTCCCAGCTGCCGGCATCCAGCACGATGACGCCATTGGTGGTGGCGTGCTTGAGCACGAACGCGAGAGCCTCGGGGAACGGCTTCTTGGTGCCGGGGTGCACAAGCTCAACGCCGAACATGGCGCCCTTGCCGCGTACATCGCCGACGATGTCGAATTTGTCTGCCCAGTCGCCGATGCGGGCCCAGAGGGCCTTCTCCACGCGCTTGGCCTCGTCGAGCAGGTTGTCGCGCTCGATGATGTCGAACACCGCCAGGGCCGCCGCGGTCGAAACCGGGTTGCCGCCGAAGGTTCCGCCGATGCCGCCGGGTTGCACGGCATCCATGATCTCGGCGCGGCCGGTGACGGCGGCGAGCGGGAATCCGCCGGCGATGCCCTTGGCCGTGGTGACCAGGTCGGGGACGACGCCGTGGTGCTCGATGGCGTACCAGGCGCCGGTGCGGGCGATGCCGGCCTGGATCTCGTCGGAGACGAAGACGATGCCGTTCTCGGTGCAGAACTCGCTCAGACGCTTGAAGTAGCCGGGAGCGGGGATGACGATGCCGCCGTCGCCCTGGATCGGCTCGACGAAGAACGCCGCGATTTCCGACGCACCGATGTGGGTCTGGATGTAGTCGATGGTCTTCTCGGCCGCTTCTTCGCCGGACAGGCCGTCCTGGTAGGGGTAGCTGGTGGGCACGCTGTAAATCTCACCGGGGAACGGGCCCATGCCCACGCGCTCCGGCCACGGACGGTAGGTCATCGCCATGGTGAGGTTGGTGCGGCCGTGGAACGCGTGGTCCAGGCTCACGATGGCGCGGCGGCCGGTGTATTTGCGGGCGATCTTCACCGCGTTCTCCACGGCTTCGGCTCCGGTGTTGACCAGGATCGAGTGCTTCTCGAAGTCACCGGGGGTGATCTCGGCGAGCTTCTCGGCGACGCGCACGTAGTTCTCGTACGGGGTGACGGTGAAGAGGGTGTGGGTGAGTTTGCCGGCCTGTGCGGCGGCGGCTGCGGCGACCTCCGGGTTCGCGTGACCGATGGTGGTCACACCGATGCCGCAACCCAGGTCGATGATCTGGTTGCCGTCCACGTCCACCAGGATCGCTCCCGCGCCGTGGTCCATGTAGATGTTGGCAAGAGTGCCGGCACCGGCAGACACGGCGCGAACGCGTCGTTCCTGCAGCGCGATTGACCGTGGGCCCGGGAGGGCGGTGACGAGCTTGCGCTCCTGGCTGACCGAGAAGGAAGAAGACATGCCCCCAGTTTACGGACGTCGGCTGGGTGGGTGCCCCGTGCCGCCGCGGCAGCTGGGCATTCGTGCACGGAGTCTGCAACGGCCCCTTGGCAGCGGGCACTTCGATGTCTATTGCTGACGATGAGTACACCGATCCGCCCGAACCGTGAGGTTACGTTCCATGCTCGTCGTCGTTGCGCAAAGAACGGATCATGCTCTGCAGGATGTTGTGCGCATCGGACTGCTCTTCCGGCGTCAGGCCGCCCAGCATCCTGACCTCGACGGATCGAACCATAGCGGTCGCCTTCTCGAGGCTTCGTCGACCGCGTGGCGTGAGCTGTGCGGGAAGAACTTTCCCAACTCGAGCCTGCGCCGGGCGGGACACGTAGCCGTCTCGTTCCAGAGCCTGCAGCAGCACATTCATCGATTGCCGTGTCACGAACGCTCCTCGCGCGAGCTCGGAGTTGGACAGGCCAGGGCGCTGCGAGAGTAATTCGAGGCAGGAGTAGTGCGTCACGGTCATCCCGAGCGGGCGCAGTACTGCTTCCATGGCGGCGCGGAGGGCGCTCGACGCCTCTTTCAGCAGGTAGCCCAGTGACGTCTCCAGGTCGATTCCGTCTTGACTCATGTCAGTATTTTGACATACAGTGTCCGTGTCAGCTAACTGACACAAATGCAACAGAAAGAAGCATCCCCATGCCTGTCACCGGCCCTGACTTCATCTCCCTCCAAGCTCGCGATCTCGCCGCTTCGCAGGCGTTCTACGAGCAGTACCTCGGCTTGGTCCGCTCGCTGGCGGGTCCGCCTCACGCCGTTGTTTTTGAAACGACCCCGATTGCGTTTGCGCTGCGAGACCTCGTTCCCGGCACCGACCTCGCGTCAGTTGCCCAGCCCGGCATCGGCGCCGCGATCTGGCTCCACGCGACCGACGTCCAGGCCATCCACGACGCTCTCGTCGCCGACGGCCACACGATCGTCTCGGCCCCGATCGACGGCCCATTCGGTCGAACGTTCACCTTCTCCGACCCCGACGGCTACCAGGTCACCCTCCACGACCGAACCTGAGGCACCGAACACCGCCGCCCGGCTGGGCGACCTTTCCACGACGCTGAGAGACGCTTCGTCCCCTGCGCGTTCGTCGAGGCGATGCCATTGCTCGAGGGAACGGCCCCATGCTGTACCCGCCAGAATGAGTGCGATACCGAAGTATCCAGGGAGGGTCACGGTGTCACGAGCGATCGCAACTCCGACGATTGCCGCCCAGATCGGCTCGGTTCCGAGGAGGAGGCTCACTCTGGAGGGCGAGGTGCGCCGGACCGCCCAGGTTTGTACCAGGAACGCGAAGACTGTGCAGGCGAGAACGAGGTAGAGGAACAGGACTGCGCGCGCGGTGTCGAGGTTGGCCAGGAAGTGCGGGATCGAGTCGCCGTAGAACAGGGATGCCGCCGAGAACAGTGTCGCGCAGGTGGCCAGTTGGACCGTCGTGAGGTGAAGCGAATTCATCGGCTTGTTGCCGGTGAGTGTGAACATCGAGGTGACGTGGATGGCGCGAATGATCGCGGCGACGAGGATGAGCAGGTCGCCGAGGCTCGGCGTGTGGAACACGCCGTTGCTGGCGAGCAAGGCGACTCCACCGATCGCGATCGTGGCGGCAAGGAAGAACCTGCCGGGCAGTTGGCGGCCGGAAACCGCGGAATCCAGAATCGGGGTGAACACAATCGTGAGGCTGATGATGAGCCCGGCGTTCGTGGCCGACGTGTGGGCTATCCCGAAGGTTTCGAACGCGAACACGGCGGCCAAGATCGCCCCGAGGAACACGCCTGCGCAGAGCTCTGCCGCGGTGATCCGGTTCCGCCGAGCGGCCACGATCGCCGCCATGAGGGCTGCGGCGAGCAGCATCCGGAGCGCCAGCAGCGCCACCACGGACTCTTGCTGCACGAGTTCCTTGGCCACGAGGTAGGTCGATCCCCACGAGGCGGCGACCAGGAGCAGGAGCAGGTCGACGTGGAATCGGCGGAGGAGAGCAGGCATTCCACCATCGTCCGGTTCCCCCTCGCGTAAGACAAGAGAGGAGTTTGATGTCGAATGCTTTAGTTTGAACTTATGGAACTGGGTCAGCTTCGCGCACTAAGAGAGCTGGGAGACAGGGGCAGCATCGCCGCCGTCGCCGCGGCGCTGTACGTCACGCCGTCGTCGGTATCACAACAGATCAGCGCCTTGCAACGCCACTCTGCCGCCCCGCTGACGTTCAGGGACGGGCGGCGGACCGCGCTTACCGACGCCGGGCGCGCGCTGGCCCTGGCGGCGATCGACGTGGAAGTGGCGCTCGAGCGCGCCCGACAGGCGGTGGAGCTGTTCCAAGACGATCCGTTGGGCACCGTTTCAGTGGTGGCGTTCCACAGCGCGGGCCTGGCGATTTTCGGTCCGCTGGTAGCCGCGTGCGCGAGTCCGGAGCTGCCTGATGTCCGGCTGAGCGATTTCGACGTGGCTCAGGAAGACTTCCCCCTTCTCACCGCCGATCATGATCTGGTCCTCGCACACCGGCTGGTCGGCAGCCCGTCGTGGCCGGGGTCGGTGCGGGTGGAACCGATTCTGTTCGAGCCCCTGGATATCGCTGTCCGACGCGATCACCCACTCGCGGTGAAGGCTGCGATCGAACCGGCGGATCTTCTCGACGAGGCGTGGGTCGCCGTGCACGAAGGCTTCCCGCTCAAGCAGGCTCTCTCCGTGATAGCGGGAATCGGCGGGAGCGAGGCGCGCATCCTGCACCGGATCAACGAGTTCTCCGTTGCTGCTTCGGTTGTCGAAGTGAGCGGGTGCGTTGCCCTGATGCCCCGGTATACGACCGACTTGCGTGAGCATCCGGGGGTGGTCCTTCGTCCGCTCGCTCACCCCGGCCTGGGGCGGCACATCGACTGCCTGGCTCGACCGGAGACTCTGGAGCGGTCCAACGCGAAGGCAGTCCTGTCACAGATCCGGATCATTGCCGGAACTCTTATTCGGTGACCGCCGCGCTGAAGGACGTTGCGCCGATGGTTGATCTCGGTGCCATGGGAACGACCGGAATCGGGTCCGCGGAGTGGATCAGTGCCGTGCAAGAGCTGTCGGATGCGTGCGCCGCGTCGGGTGACGAGATGGCCATGGAGATGGACACCGGCGGATGATCCGAGCCCGGCGATCGTGAGCGTTGGCGAAAAGGTGCGCTCTACGCGCGGTGCGGCGATAGTTCCGCGGCTCGGACGTAGAGGCCGGGTGATCGGCTGGCAGCCCAGACGAGTGCGCCCGCGGCGATGATCGCCGCGAGCAGCCCGACGATGTGCACGATGAGCGAGGCGATCCCGCGTTCGGGAAGCAGGAACCCGTAGGGAACCCAACCGTCGGTCACGCCGCGAATCAGGACCGTGGTCAGCCACAGGACCGGGTAGGGGAGCAGCATCCAGAGCCGTCGCCAGGGCAAGCGTGGACGGTCGCCGACGAGCAGCCAGTCGAGTGCGACGAGGAGAGGGAAGACGAGGTGGAGGAGGGCGCTCACCCACGGCGGTGCCGACCCTGTTCCCGGGACGAGGATGTTGTAGATCACGGCGACCACAAGCAAGTACGCCGTAATGATTCCTCGCACGAGGGTGAGTGCCGGAGGAACGCTTCGGCCGAGGACGACCAGCACCCCGGTAGCGATCAGGATGAGGCTGGCGAGCAGACTCGTCTGATTGGTGAAGTAGCCGAAGTAGTCGAATGGGTTGCCGTCGCCGAGGGCAATGCGGACGGCGTAGAAGTAAGCGAGAACCGTCGCGATCACCAGGCCGCTGGCTGCACGGCCGAATCCGACCACAACAGCTCTCGCGCACATTCGTCAGTCGCTCACGGCCGCGACGGCTTCGATCTCGACGAGCTGATCCGGGTACCCGAGCACGGTCACTCCCATGAGCGTGCTCGGCGCGTCGTGCCGGCCGAATGCCGCACGGACGACCTCCCACGCGGCGACGAGGTCGTTCCGGTTGGACGATGCCACAAGAACCCGGGTGCTCACGACGTTATCGAGCTCGGCTCCCGCCGCCTTCAGCGCGACAACCAGGTTCTCCATCGCTTTGCCGGCCTGCGCTGCGTAATCTCCCGCTCCGGCCGTGCTGCCATCGCGGTTCAACGGGCACGCACCGGCCAAGAAGATCAGGCGCGCCTCAGCGGGAGCCGTGGCGGCGTAGGCGTACTCTGCAACATCGGACAGGTCGGCTGAGCGGATGAGGGAAACCGTGTGAGACATGCCCTCAACGTATCGAAGACGCATCCGGGCACGGGCCCGCGCGCCACGAAGTTAGGAATCCGGAAGTCTAATAGGACGAAATACCGGATATCTGCCTTTTTTGCGCACTTCGTCCTGGTATTCGTGCGTCACACCATGGGGACGCCCGGTGCGGCTAGCGTAGTTCGCGCCACCAGATGGCGCGCTTGACGCGCTGCACCACGGTCGTCGGCGGTGATTCGTTGTAGCTGTGTGCCAGTTCCTGCCCGGTCAGCTCGTGGATCGCGGCCATGATCTCGTCGGTGGCCTTGCGACGGGCGCGTCCCGAGTCGGCGGTGCCGTGCCCGCTCACGTCGATCGGCTCGCCGAACTTCACGCTGATGCGGCGGATGCGCGGCATCTTCGAACCCACCGGCATGATCTCCTGCGTGCCGATCAGGCCCACCGGCACCACGACGGCCCCCGTGGTGAGCGCCAGCCAGCCCACCCCGGTGCGGCCGCGGTAGAGACGACCGTCCAACGACCGGGTGCCCTCGGGGTAGATGGCGAAGGCGCTGTCGGAGTCGAGGATGTCCTTGCCGGCGTCGAGCGCGTCCTGGGCGGCTTGGCCGGCGCCACGTTCCACGCCGACCGCACCGATCGAGGTGAAGAACTGGCGGGAGACCCAACCCTTGAAGCCGGTGCCGGTGAAGTAGGTGGACTTGGCCAAGAACTGCACGCGCCGCGGTGCGGTGAGCGGGATGACGATGCTGTCGATGAACGACAGGTGGTTGCTGGCCAGGATCACCCGGCCCTCGCGGGGGATGTTCTCCTTACCCGTGATGCGCGGCCGGAAGACCAGGCGCGCGATCGGCGCCATGATGCCGTATCCGAGGAAGTAGACGAACCCGGGCCGCTTGGCCTTGACCGGCATCTCGACGATTTCGTCGGTGGTGGGCACCTGTTCGGCAGGGGCTTCCGGGACGGTTGCGGGTTCGGATGCTGGGTCGTGCTTGGCTCCGGTCACTCAACGACCCTACAGCGCGAGGTAAGTCGCACCGGGCATATATCCGCGGTGCGCCTAGCATGGGGGCGTGCAGCGAATCATCATTCTCGGGTCCACGGGCTCAATCGGAACCCAGGCGCTCGACGTCATCAAAGCCAACCCCACCCGGTTCGAGGTGGTCGGCCTGTCGGCCGGCAGCAACCGAACGTTGTTGGCCGAGCAGGCCGCCGCGTTCAACGTCGACGACACCGCCGTCGGCGCCGCCGAGGCCGAGCAGCTGGTGCGGGATGTCGACGCCGACGTCGTGCTCAACGGCATCACCGGGTCGGTCGGGCTGGGCCCGACCCTCGCCGCGCTCAAGGCCGGCCGCACGCTGGCGCTGGCCAACAAGGAATCCCTCATCGTCGGCGGCGACCTGGTCAAGGCGCTCGCCGCCCCCGGCCAGATCGTGCCGGTCGACTCCGAACACTCCGCCATCGCGCAGGCGCTGCGTTCCGGTACCGCCGACGAGGTGCGCCGGTTGGTGCTCACCGCCTCCGGTGGCCCGTTCCGTGGCCGGTCGCGCGCCGAAATGACCGACGTGACCCCGCGCGAGGCCCTCGCGCACCCCACCTGGGACATGGGACTGGTCATCACCACCAACTCGGCCACCCTGGTGAACAAGGGGCTCGAGATCATCGAGGCGCACCTGCTCTTCGACGTGCCGTACGAGAGCATCGACGTTGTCGTACACCCGCAGTCACTCATCCACTCGATGGTCGAGTTCATCGACGGCTCCACCATCGCGCAGGCATCGCCGCCGAACATGCGCTTGCCGATCTCGTTGGGCCTGGACTGGCCGAACCGGGTGGCCGCGGTCGGTGTGCCGATCGACTGGACCACCCCGCACACCTGGACCTTCGAGCCTCTGGACGACGAGGCGTTCCCCGCTGTGGAGCTGGCCAAGCAGGTCGGCCGCGCCGGCGCCACCTACCCGGCGGTGTTCAACGCCTCCAACGAGCAGGCGGTGCTGGCCTTCCACGCCGGCCGGGTCGGCTACCTCGACATCGTCGACACCGTGCAGCGGGTGGTGGAGGCCCACGAGGCGCAGGGCGACCTCACCCTCGAGTCCCTCGCCGACGCCGAACGCTGGGCGCGGGCGCAGGCCGACACCATCATCGACACGATCGCCCGCTGACCGGCTGCTACCGGCGGTAGCTGTCGGCCACGGCGACCAGCGCCGCATCCCACGGCGTGGCCGCCACGCCGAGCACCCGCTCTGTCTCGGCGGAGTCGATCACGTACGGTACCTGGAACTGGTAGCTGGACTTGTACACCTCGCGCATCAACGGGCTGGGAATGCCGAGTGAGCGCAGTATCCAGGTGGGGTAGCCGGCCACGGTGCCGTGGCTGCCGTAGCGCGCATTCAGCTGCCCGGCGATGTCGGTGCGGCTGTGGGCGCCGCTCGGCACGTGCCAGAGACGACCCCACGTGCCGGTGTAGTCGGCTGCGGCGATCATCGTTGCGGCGATGTCCGGTACGTAGCTCCAGCTGTGCACCAGATCGGGCCGGCCGACGACTCTGGCCGTCTTAGAGGCCAGGACCGCGCGGAAGAACGCCTGGCCCAAATGCGCGGTCCCGCTCACGCCGGCGCCGAAGTAATCGCTCGCGCGCACCTCCACGGCCCGGATCTCACCCCGCTCGTGCGCATCCCGCACCCGGTGCCAGCCGTCACGGCGAATCAGACCCTTCGATTCGGTCGTGGTCTCGGGGGAATGCTCGGTCATCGGCCCGGCCGGCGACCCGTAGGGGTAGAGGTTGCCCATCACCACCAGGTTGGCGTCCGAGACGGATGCTGCGGCGATCGCCGCTGCGAACACCGGCGGCCACCGGCGCGCCCAATCCGGGTACGGAGGATTGGTGCACAGAAAGATGGTCTGCATCCGCTCGGCCGCGAGGCAGAACGCGACGGGGTCCGACGCGTCGAGCACCCGGGCGATGGCGCCGGGAACTGCGGTGCCGGAGCGGGTGGCGACGGTGACGTCGTCGCCGCGGGCCACGAGCTGGCGGGCCAGTTCTCCGCCGATCCAGCCGGCTCCGACGATGAGGTGCTGGGGCATGGGAACCTCCGAGGAGAGTGGGCCGACGGGGACAGGCTACCGGTCGGATGCCCGGTTCTGCCTCAGCCGGCGCCCTGATCGCCCGTGCCGGGCTCGCCCGGTGTCCCACCGGAGTTGTCGGGCACAACGGGCTCGGTTGTGGGCTCTGGTTCGGGGGTCGGCTCCGGGTCGGGCGTTTCCGGTGGCGATGTCGGCTCGGCCGTCGGCACGGGTTCTGTCGGCGCCGGGCTGGGACTGCCCGTTGGCTCCGGGGTCGGCACGGGCGGCTGGGTGGCCGGGACCTCCGGCTCGGTGCTGGGCTCCGGCGTTTTGGTGGCAGGAGCCGGGGTGCTGGGAACGGTCGGTGTCGCGGGGGTCGCGGCCGTCAGCGCCGCGATCAGGTCAGCGTCGACGAGGGCGATGGCGGCGTTGATCCTCGCGGCCTGAGCCTCGGTGAGCCTGCCGTCTTCGACTGCAGCGGCCAGCGCGGCCTTCAGCCCGGCCACGGCGGACTGCGCGCCCGCATAGTCGCCGGTCGCGGCGGCTGCCGTCACCGAGAGCACGGCGGCCTGTAGCTGCGCTGTCGTGTCGGCCGGCACACCGGGCGTGCTGCTCGTGCACCCCACCAGGGTGCCCGCGACCACGAGACCGGCCGCCATACCGGCGCGGATGCGGCTGCCCAGCGTACTTCGGCGGTGGGTCACGGGTCGACGCTCTCTTGCAGTTGCTCGAGGTGGTCCCCGAGCTGACCGTCGACCGCCGGATACGCCGGCGGCTCCGGGGGCGGGTCCGCGCCGGGAACGACGAACAACACGGCCCCCGCGGTGAGCACAGCCACCAGCACTCCGCTGATGACGAGCGACCACCGGCGGGACGTGCGCGACCGGCGTGGCCGACGCGAGGGGGCCGTGGCCGGCGCCGCTCGCGGATGAAGCGTCGAGGTCGGAACGAAAGGTGCCACTTCACGCTGCAGCGTCGTTGGCAGGTCGAGCGGTCGGGTGGCGCTGTCCTCTTCTCGGACCCCCACAGCTGCCGGCTCGGGGCTGACCGAGGAAACCTCGACCGAAGGAGCGTCGACCGAGGGAACCAGGACGCGCAGCAGGCCGGCTGCCTCGGCGGGTCGCAGCCGATCCTCGGCCTCACGCGCCGTCATCCCGGTGAGCACCGCTCGCCACTCTGCGTCGACCCAGTCGGGAATCTCCGGTTGCCGTTGCAGCCGGGCCATGGCCGACTCGACAGCGGTGCCCGGGTAGCTGTGATTTCCGGTGAGGCACTCGAGCAGCACCAACCCCAACGAGTAGACGTCGGCGGCCGGGCCGACCGGCAGGCCGCCGGCCTGTTCCGGGCTGAGGTAGCCGGCCGTGCCCACCACAGCGCCCGTCTCGGTGCGGTGGGCGGCGTCGAACAGCCGGGCGATTCCGAAGTCGGCGAGCTTGGCGCGAACGACCCTGCCCGGAAAATCCGACGGTGCCAGCAGCACGTTCGCGGGCTTGATGTCACGGTGGGTGATGCCCAGTGCGCCCATGCAGTGCAGGGCCTCACAGAGGTCGGCACCCAGCCTCGCCACCTCGCCGGGATCCATCGGGCCCGCCAGCAGGTGACTACGCAAATCCGTGCCGTCGACGAATTCGGTCACGATGAACGACCGCGGGGCGCCGTCGATCACTTCGACTCCAGCGTCATACAGCGTGACGAGGGCGAAATGATTGAGGTGGGCCAGCACCGCCACCTCGTCGCGGTGCCGCGCGGATCCGGCAACGCCGGCGGCATCGAATCGCATCAGCTTCACGGCGACGGAGCGGCCCAGGGCCAGATCAGAGGCCTGGTAGACCACGGCCATCCCACCCGACCCGATCAATGTGTCGAGGCGGTATCGATTCGCGAGCGTGAGTCCGAGCACAGTATCGGTTCGCGTCGGTTCGCGAATCGGCTCGGTTGAAGTAGTCAGGCGGGCCTCCTGATGTCTGTTGGCAGCAATTCTTTGTCAATGCCCGCCGACAGTCAAGGCCGTCCAGCCCCTACTCGCAGTCGTCCTTCTTCTCGCAGGCTCCGGTTCCGGTTTTGTCGGTGCCGGGCTTTTCGGGTGTGGCCGGAGCCGGCGTTACAGAAGGCGTAGGCGTGTCGATGTCCTCGCTGTCGTCGCTGTCCTCCTCGTCGTTCTTTTTGTCCTTGTCTCTGTCCTTCTTGTCGTCGTCGTTGCCCTCGTCAGGCGTGCTGACAGGCTCTGGCGTCGGCGTCTCCACCGGCACCTCCACTGGGGTGCTCGCAGCGATCGAGGCCGCAAGGTCGGCCCCGACGAGGTCGATGGCAGTCTGGATCTCGGCGGCCCGGGCCGCGGTGACGGCATCTTCGGCCGACGCGGCGGTCAGGGCGGTCTGCACGGTGCCGAGCTCGGTCTGCGCAGTGAGGAAGTCTCCGGCGGCAGCGGCCGAGGTCACCTTGAGGACTCCGTCCTGCAGGTCGGCCGCCGCGGCGGGATCCAGCGCGGCGGTGGTGCCTGCGCAGCCGGTGAGCAGGCTGCCGGCGAGGCCCAGGCCGGCGACGGTCAGGACGAGCCGGGTGCGGATGGTCCGGGTGGCGGTCATGGGTTCACGCTCTCTTGCAGCTGCTGGAGGTGGGTGCCGAGGTCGCCGTCGACCGCGGGATACGTGGGTGCCTCCGGTGCCGGATCGCCCGGTTGCACCAGGAACACCAGCGCGATCACCGCGGCCAGCGCGACGAGCACCCCGATGATCAACGGTCGCCGGCCGACCTTGGGCTGACGACGGGTCGGCCGTTGGCCGGCGGCCGGCACGCTGGCCCCGGCCGGTTGGAACACCGCCGTGCGGTCCAGCGGTGCGGCCGCGTTCAAACGCTCGGTCTTCGCGGTGTGCTCCGCCATGCCTGCGGAGGGGAGCACCCGGGTGGGTTCGTCGCCGGTGGCCGCGGGCAGCCTCTCGGTGGCGGTCAGCGGTGCGGTCTGCAGGGGCGCCGCATTCATGGGTGCAGCGCCGGCCGCCATCAGCTCGGTTGAGTCGTCTGCCGATGCCGGGATTGCCGCGAGGGAGGACTCAGTCGACCCGGCCGGAACGAGTTCGCGCAGGCGCACCGCGGCATCCGCCGAGGTGAGACGGTCGGCCGGCTCGCGGGCGGTCATGCCGGCGAGCACGGCGCACCACTCGGCGCCGAGCTCCGCGGGGAGCTCCGGCTGGCGCTGCAGCCTGGCCATGGCCGATTCGATCGCTGTGCCCGGGTAGCTGCGGGTGGCGGTGAGGCTTTCGAGCAGAACCAGGCCGAGCGAGTACACGTCGCTGGGCGGCCCGATCGGCTGGCCCAGCGCCTGCTCCGGACTGAGGTAGCCGGCGGTGCCGAGCACCGAGCCGGTTCGGGTGAGGTGAGTGGCGTCGAAAAGCCGGGCGATGCCGAAGTCGGCCAGCTTGGCGTGCGAAACTCGGCCGGGAAAATCCGACGGGGCCAGCAGCACGTTGGCGGGCTTGATGTCGCGGTGGATGATGCCCTTCGCGTGCACGTAGTGCAGCGCCTCGGCCAGGTCGGCGCCCATCCGGGCCACCTCGGCGGGGGCCACAGCGCCCTGGCTGATGCGGCTGCGCAGGTCGGAACCATCGACGTATTCCATCACGATGAACGACCGGGTCACGCCGTCGACGTGTTCGGTGCCGGCATCGAACAGGGTCACCAGTGCGAAGTGGTTGAGGCTGGCGAGCACCATGACCTCGCCGCTCTGCCGCTGCGGGCCCGAATCGTCGGCGGTGTCCATTCTGAACAGCTTGAGCGCGACAGTGCGCCCCAGCGCTAGGTCGGCGGCTTCGTAAACGGTGGCCATGCCGCCGGTGCCGATCAGCCTGACCAGACGAAACCTGTCGGCGAGGACCAGCCCGATCAGGCTGTCTGACCGCGACGGATCACGAAGCGGTTCGGTCGGTGCAGACAGGGGGAGCCTCCGGGGCGGTGAATCGGGATGCTGGCGGGTGGGTGGCAAATCTTGCGGATAGCCTGCTGCCGGTCAACGGCCAGCCGACTTGCAGCAAGAGAAGGCTAATCTACCGATGTGGAAACCGTGCTGTTATATATCTTGGGCGTAGCCGTGGTCGTCGTGGGCCTTGCGCTGTCCATCGGCCTGCACGAGATCGGCCACCTGGTGCCGGCCAAGCTGTTCGGGGTCAAGGTCACCCAGTACATGATCGGCTTCGGGCCCACTCTGTGGTCCAAGCGTAAGGGCGAGACCGAGTACGGCGTCAAGGCGCTTCCCCTCGGCGGTTATATCTCGATGATCGGCATGTTCCCGCCCTCGAAGGACGGTGCCGCCCGACCCAACAGCACCGGTTTCTTCAACCAGCTGGTGCAGGAGGGTGAACCCGCCAAGAAGCCCGGCGCCTTGAGCACCATGGTCGACGACGCCCGTCAGGCCAGCGCGGAGACCATCGGTGAGGGCGAAGACCACCGCGCGTTCTACAAACTGCCGGTTTTCAAGCGCATCATCATCATGCTCGGCGGGCCCACCATGAACCTGCTCATCGCGGTGGTGCTCTTCGCCGTGCTGCTCATGGGCTTCGGCACCACCCAGTCCAGCACCACCGTCGGCAGTGTCAGCGCGTGCGTGCTGCCCGCCACCAGCGACCGGCAGACCTGCGCGGAGGGCGACGAGGTCGCACCCGGCGCCGCCGCCGGCCTCAAGCCCGGCGACCGCCTGGTGAGCATCGACGGCACCGCGATCACCAGCTGGGACCAGTCCACCGAGATCATCCGCGCGTCATCGGGCACGCCCCTGCAGGTGATCGTCGACCGCGACGGTGCCGAGCAGACCCTGGTCATCACCCCGAAACTCACCGAACGCTACGTGACGGATGACGCCAATCAGATCGTCACCGACGCCAACGGCGACCCGCAGACCATTGATGTCGGCTTCGTCGGCATCGGCCCGGCCGGTGAACTCGTGCAGCAGCCCATCACGGCGGTGCTGCCCGCGGTCGGCGAGAACATCTCCGGTGTGTTCCACATGATCCTGAACCTGCCCCAGCGTCTGATCGACGTGGCCAACGCCGCGTTCGGGCCGGGGGAGCGGGACCCGAACGGCCCGATCAGCGTGGTGGGCGTCGGCCGGGTCGCCGGCGAGATCGCCAGCATTGACACCATCCCGTTCAACAGCAAGGCCGCGAGCCTGATCGGCCTGCTCGCCTCGCTCAACATCGCCCTGTTCGTCTTCAACCTGGTTCCGCTGATGCCGCTGGACGGCGGCCACGTCGCCGGAGCCCTGTGGGAAGGCATCCGCCGGTGGTTCGCCAAGCTGTTCAAACGCCGCGACCCGGGCCCCGTCGACACGGCCAAGCTGATGCCGCTGACCTTCGCCGTCGTGGTCGTGCTCGGCGGCATGAGCCTGCTGCTCATCTACGCCGACATCGTCAAGCCGATCAACCTGTTCGGCTGAGCCCACGCCACACCATCGGGGCGTTCGGGAAGGGTTCAGCTTCACGGGATCGCGCACGCGTAAGCTACATTCGTGGCCGCTATAAACCTGGGTACGCCCAAAGTCCCCGTAACTCTCGCTCCCCGACGTAAGTCCCGCCAGATCAAGGTCGGCAAGGTCCTCGTCGGCGGCGATGCGCAAGTCAGCGTGCAGTCGATGACCACGACTCCGACGACGAACATCAACGCGACCCTGCAGCAGATCGCCGAGCTCACCGCCTCCGGCTGTGACATCGTGCGCGTCGCCGTGCCGAGCCGCGACGACGCCGAGGCGCTGCCGATCATCGCCAAGAAGAGCCAGATCCCGGTGATCGCCGACATTCACTTCCAGCCGAGCTACGTGTACGCGGCCATCGACGCCGGCTGCGCGGCCGTGCGGGTGAACCCCGGCAACATCCGCAAGTTCGACGACCAGGTCGCCAAGATCGCCGCCGCCGCCAAGGCCGCGGACGTCTCCATCCGCATCGGCGTCAACGCCGGCTCGCTCGAGCCCAGCATCCTGCAGAAGTACGGCAAGGCCACCGCGGAGGCTCTCGTGGAGAGCGCCGTGTGGGAGGCCAGCCTGTTCGAGGAGCACGACTTCCACGACTTCAAGATCTCAGTCAAGCACAACGACCCTGTGGTCATGGTCAAGGCCTACCGCCTGCTCGCCGAGCGCGGCGACTGGCCGCTGCACCTCGGCGTCACCGAGGCCGGCCCGTCCTTCCAGGGCACCATCAAGAGCGCCACGGCATTCGGCATCCTGCTCGGCGAGGGCATCGGCGACACCATCCGGGTGTCCCTCAGCGCCCCGCCGGCCGAGGAGATCAAGGTGGGCCTGCAGATCCTGCAGTCGCTGAACCTGCGCGAACGCAAGCTCGAGATCGTCTCCTGCCCCAGCTGTGGTCGGGCTCAGGTGGATGTCTACAAGCTCGCCAACGACGTCACCGACGGCCTCGAGGGTATGACGGTGCCGCTGCGTGTGGCCGTGATGGGCTGCGTCGTGAACGGCCCCGGTGAGGCGCGCGACGCCGACCTCGGCGTGGCATCCGGAAACGGCAAGGGCCAGATCTTCGTGCGCGGCGAGGTCATCAAGACCGTGCCGGAGTCCGAGATCGTGCAGACCCTGATCGAGGAGGCCAACCGGATGGCCGCCGAGATGCCGCCCAGCGAAGACTCCCTCGGCGCCCCCGTGGTGACCGTCGGCTCCCGCTAGCCGCACCCGACCCCACCGCGCGCGCCGCAACTGTTGCCGAAGCGGACAATTGCGTCCGGCGTACCGGGTGCAGTTGTCCGCTCGGGCAACAGTTGCCCGTTTTCGAGGCCGGCCCGCGCCGACGGGTGGCCTGCTCGCGCCGTAAAGTAGGTGCGTGCCTATTCGTATGTCGAACTACTTCCTCCGAACCCTTCGCGAAGACCCCTCTGATGCCGAGGTCACCAGCCACCGCCTGCTTGTGCGGGCCGGCTACATCCGTCGTCAGGCGCCGGGCATTTTCGCCTGGCTGCCGCTGGGCCTGAAGGTCAAGGCGAAGATCGAGACCATCATCCGCGAGGAGATGGCCGCCGCCGGGGCCTTCGAGGTGCACTTCCCGGCCCTGTTGCCGCGCGAACCCTACGAGATCACCGGCCGCTGGGACGAGTACGGCGACGGCCTGTTCCGCCTGCAGGACCGCAAGGGCAGCGACCTGCTGCTGGCCCCCACCCACGAAGAGGTCTTCACCCTGATGGTGAAGGACCTCTACAACAGCTACAAGGACCTGCCCCTGTCGATCTTCCAGATCCAGGACAAGTACCGCGATGAGGCCCGCTCCCGCGGTGGCCTGCTGCGCGGCCGCGAGTTCACCATGAAGGACGCCTACTCCTTCGACCACACCGACGCCGGCCTCGAGACCAGCTACCAGGCTCAGCGCGACGCCTACGAGCGCATCTTCACCCGCCTCGGCCTCGAATACGTCGTGGTGCAGGCGGATGCCGGCGCGATGGGCGGTTCCAAGAGCGAAGAGTTCCTGCACCCCACCCCGGTGGGTGAAGACACCTTCGTGCGCTCGGCCGGCGGTTACGCGGCCAACGTCGAGGCGTTCCGCACCCTGGCACCCGAGCCGATCGACTTCGCCGGCTTCCCCGCCGCGCAGGTGCACGACACCCCGGACACCCCCACCATCCAGACCCTCGTCGATTCGGCCAACGCCAACCAGCCGCGCCCGGATGGCCGCGACTGGACCGCCGCGGACACCCTCAAGAACGTTGTGCTCGCCCTCGTGCAGCCCGATGGCAGCCGCGAGATCGTGGTCATCGGCCTGCCCGGCGACCGTGAGGTCGACCTCAAGCGCGTGGAGGTGGCCTTCGCCCCCGCCGAGGTCGAGGCCGCCAACGACGGCGACTTCGCCAAGCTCGACAAGATCCCCGGCCGCCCCGGCCTGGTCAAGGGCTACATCGGCCCGTGGACTGCCGCCGGCGCGATGCTGGGCGCTGAATCGGCCACCGGCATCCGCTACCTCGTCGACCCGCGCATCGTCGACGGCACCGAGTGGATCACCGGCGCCAACGAGGCCGGCCGCCACGTATTCGGCCTCGTCGCCGGCCGTGACTTCATCGCGGACGGCACCGTCGAGGCCGCGGACGTGCGCGCCGGCGACCCGGCCCCCGACGGCTCCGGCCCGGTGGAGTTGGCCCGCGGCATGGAGATCGGCCACGTGTTCCAGCTCGGCCGCAAGTACGCCGAGTCGCTGGGGCTCAAGGTGCTCGACGAGAACGGCAAGCTCGTCACCGTCACGATGGGTTCATACGGCATCGGCGTCACCCGCGCCCTCGCCGTGATCGCCGAACTCAACAACGACGCGAAGGGCCTGATCTGGCCCGAGGCGGTGGCACCGTTCGACGTGCACGTGATCGCCACCGGCCGCGACGAGATCGTCTTCGAGACCAGCGAGGCCGTGACCGCCATGGTCGAAGCATCCGGTCACGACGTGCTCTACGACGACCGCCGCAAGGTGTCGCCCGGGGTCAAGTTCGGCGATGCCGAGCTGATCGGCATCCCGACCATCGTGATCGTGGGCCGCGGCGCGGCCGACGGCATCGTGGAGCTGTGGGACCGCCGCTCGGGCGAGCGCACCCAGGTGGCCGTTACGGAGCTGGCCGCCCACTTCGCCTAACCCGCAATCGCGAAAGCGGTCATCCGGTTGCCTCAGCGACGCTGAAGCAACCGGATGACCGCTTTCGCGCGCCGGTGTGGTTAGAGTCGGGCGAAGCGGGCCCTGAAGAAGCAGTAGATGCCGTATGCGATCAGGCCCAGGCCGACCAGCACCAGGATGGCCACCCCGAACGGCAGGGCGGCGAGCGAGCGCAGCGCCCCGTCCAGGCCGGTCGACTGGCTCGGGTCGACCGTGAAGCCTGCCACGATCACCAGGATGCCCACAACACCCACGGCGATGCCCTTGGCGATGTACCCGGCCACGCCGAGGCCCACCGTCACAGTGCCCAGGGTGCCGGCGGGCACGGCGAGGTCCTCGGTGAACTTCTTCGCAACACCCTTGTAGACGAAGTATCCGCCGATCACCAGAATCGCGAGCCCGGCGATCATGAGCAGCACCGGCCCGCCGGGCAGGGCGAGCACGGATGCGCTGGCCGACGCCGTGCTCCCCGATGAGTCCGCCGACCCCGTCAGTGCCACGGTCAGGGCCGTGCCGGCCACGAACAGGTACGCCACACCCTTGCCGATCTCCTTGAGCCGGTGCGCCCAGACCTTCTTCGGATCGGTGCCCGGCACCAGGAAAGCCTGCAGAACCTGCCAGAGGCCCAGCGCCGTCAGGCCGACGACGATGATCCAGATGACGAAGACGCCGCCGGGGGACTGGGCGAGCTGGCCCAGGGCGCCGGACTGATCGGCGCTCTCACCGCCGGCACCGACAGCCAGCCCGATCGCGATGGCGCCGATCAGGCCATGCAGCAGGCCGTTGACCGCATAGCCGGCCTTGGCCAGGGTCTTCAGGTGCGGGTTGTTACCGGCGCTCTGCGCGGCATGACCGGCCGAATTGGCGGCGGACTCTGCATTGGATCGAGTAATCATCGGGATAGCGTAACCGCGCAGGCTGCTGCGCGCACCAGAGCGCCTCGGTGAGTCCTTGCGGGTACCACCCGGGCGGGTGACGGGCGCGCTGGGATTCCGGTACCGTAGGGAGAAGCCCGCTGCGCGGTTTCGCGGCGGCAAGATCTGAATAGAGGAGGCCGGCCATGGACATCGACCTCAGCGTGTTGCGGCTGATGGAGCGCGAGAAAGAGATTCCCTTCGAGGAACTCGTGCAGATCATCGAGCAAGCAATTCTGACGGCCTACCTCAAGCACACCCACCAGGGTGAGCCGCTGAAGCAGGCTGCAGAAGAAGAACCCGGAGCTCGCGTCGTACTCGACCGCAAGTCCGGTCACGTCGACATTTACATTCCTGAGCACGACGAAGAGGGCAACATCATCGGCGAGGCCGTTGACAACCCCGACGACTTCGGTCGCATTGCCGCATTCGCGGCCAAGCAGGTCATCAATCAGCGTCTGCGCGACATCGCGGATGACGCGGTGCTCGGCGAATTCAAGGGCCGCGAAGGCGAGATCGTCGCCGGCGTGATCCAGCAGGGCCCCAACCCCCGCATGATCCACGTCGACCTCGGCACCATCGAGGCGATCCTTCCCCCCGAGGAGCAGGTGCCCGGCGAAAGCTACGTGCACGGTTCGCGCATCCGGGTGTATGTCACGGCCGTCGGCCGCGGCATGAAGGGCCCGCAGATCACCGTCTCGCGCACCCACCCGTCGCTCGTGCGTCGGCTGTTCGCGCTGGAGGTCCCCGAGATCGCCAGCGGTGTCGTGGAGATCGTGTCGCTGGCCCGCGAAGCCGGCCACCGTACCAAGATCGCCGTGCGCGCCACCGAGCCCGGTGTCAACGCCAAGGGTGCCTGCATCGGCGAGCTCGGCCAGCGCGTGCGCGCGGTGACGTCGGAGCTCAACAACGAGAAGATCGACATCGTCGACTACTCGCCGGACCTGGCCACCTTCGTGGCCAGCGCGCTGTCGCCCGCCAAGGTCACCAGCGCTTACGTCATCGACGAGTCGATCAAAGCAGTTCGGGCCCTCGTGCCCGACTACCAGCTGTCGCTCGCGATCGGCAAGGAGGGTCAGAACGCCCGCCTCGCCGCCAAACTGACCGGCGCAAAAATCGACATCCAGCCGGACAGCATTCTGGAGGACGACGAATAGGGGGTACGATGGATCCCGTTAGAACGTGCATTGGATGCCGTTCCCGCGCCTCACGCTCCTCACTTCTGAGGATCGTCGCCCAGAATTCGGACCTGGTGGTTGATGAAACCGCCACCCTCCCTGGGCGAGGCGCGTGGATTCATCCCACTATCGCGTGCTTCCAGGAGGCCGTGAGGCGGCGCGCTTTCGGGCGTGCTCTTCGAGTGACCAGCCCCCTGGACGCAAAACAACTAGAGAACAGGCTGACTTGGCTAATGGATAACTAATGAGCGGCTCGAAATGAGAACCGTCCGTTACTAACGGTCTGCCCCTTTCCGGGTGCAGGCCCGGAACAGGAGAATTGTGGCTGCGAAACCACGCGTACACGAGATCGCAACTGAACTCGGTGTCGACAGCAAGGTAGCCCTTGCGAAATTGAAAGAGATGGGCGAGTTCGTCAAGGGACCGTCTTCCAGCGTTGAACCCCCCGTTGCCCGCCGTCTGCGTGCAGCACTCGAGGCCGACGGAGTCGCCACCGGCGGCGCCGCTGCCACCCCGGCGGCCCCTGCCGCCGCCGCGAAGCCCGCGTCGACCACCACGGCCAAGCCCGGTGGCGCACGTCCGTCCCCGGCACGTCCCGCCGCACCGGTGCCCGCACCCGTCATCGAGGCTCCTGCAGTGGATGCACCGCCGATGCCCGCCGCGCCGCTCACCGTAGCGGAGCGTCAGGCCGCAGCGACCGAGAAGGCCGCCGCTGCCGAAAAGGCTGCAGCGACCGAGAAGGCCGCCGCCGAGTCCGGCACCGCCGCGACCGAGAAGACGACCACCGAGGCAGCCACACCGGCCGCCAAGGCTGACAGCGACGCGGCTCCGACCGCCAAGCCCGGCGGCAGCGTCCCGCGTCCGGGAGCCCGTCCGGGCAACAACCCGTTCGCCAGCAACCAGGGCATGGGCAAGACTCCCACCCCGCGTCCGGGCAACAACCCGTTCGCGAGCGCGCAGGGCATGGGACAGCGTCCGCCGTCCACGTCCTCGCCCAGCAACATCCCCCGCCCCGCCGCACCCCGTCCCGGCGCCCCGCGTCCGGGCGGACCCGGCCAGGCACCCCGCCCGACCGGCTTCGGCCAGCGTCCGGGTGGCTTCCAGCGTCCCGGTGGCGCTCCGGGCGGCGCCGGTGGCGCACGCCCCGGCTTCACCCGCCCCGGCGCACCTGCCGGTGCCCCCGGCTTCG
>NZ_SOFZ01000015.1:0-41567 GCF_004402435.1 Cryobacterium sp. TMB1-7 | reverse complement strand
CCCGACCCACCCTCGGCCTCGAAACCCCAGCCAACCGGCTAGCCCAGCTGCTCACAGCAGCACAAACCACCGGCGTTGCTTAGACCGCTTGACTTTGCCTCGAGATTCCGGGGGTTAACTCACAGGTCGCGAGTTCTTGACCTGCTCGTAGGCGGCCAGGGCGGCCCGGCGGGTTTCGCCGAGGTCGACGATGGGCTGCGGGTAGGCCCCGGTGCCCCACTCGGGCACGTTCTGTCGCACGTACTCGTTGGCGGGATCGAACTTCGCCGCCTGCAGTTCGGGGTTGAACACCCGGAAGTACGGCGCGGCATCCGCCCCCGACCCGGCCACCCACTGCCAGCCGAACGGGTTGCTGGCCGGGTCGGCGTCGACGAGGGTGTCCCAGAACCACTGCTCGCCCAACCGCCAGTCGATGAGCAGGTTCTTGATCAGGAACGACGCCGTGACCATGCGCACCCGGTTGTGCATGCTGCCGGTGCGCCACAGCTCACGCATGCCGGCATCCACCAACCGGAAGCCGGTGCGGCCCTGCCGCCAGGCCTGTAGGGCGCGCTCGTCCAGCGGCGGCCAGGGGAAGGCGTCGAAGCCGGGGCGCAGGTTGGCCGTGGCCAGATCGGGTGCGTGGAAGAGCACGTGGTACGCGAACTCACGCCAGCCGACCTCGGTGAGGAACCGGGTCGCGCTGCTGGCGGCTGCGCCGGTGAGGCCCCGCCGGGCGACGTCGGTGGCGTGCCAGATCTGGTGCGGACTGATCTCGCCCCAGCGCAGGTACGGCGAGAGCCTCGAGGTGGCCTGTTGCGCCGGCAGGTCGCGTTCGGTGCCGTACCGCGGCAGGGCGTCGTCGAGGAAGGCTGCGAGCAGCTGCTGCGCGGCGCCTTCGCCGGGGGTCCAGGCCTCGCGCAGCCCGTCGGCCCAGTCCGGGTGGCGCGGCTCCAGCTCCCACGAGTCGAGGTCGTCGGAGGGCAGGGTGGCGGGGGCGCTGCGCGCTGGGCTGGCTGCGTCGGTGTCGCCGGGCAGATCGAGTGATGCCGGTGCGGGGTAGGGCGTCCGTGGCGGTGGGCCGGCGGTGCAGGCCCGCCAGAACGGGGTGAATACCGTGTACGGGGTGCCGCCGCCGGTGCGGATGGTCCACGGTTCGAAGAGCAGGGAGCCGGCGAAGCTGTGCGCCACGACGCCGGCCTCGGTGAGGCTCGCCTTGATCTGGGTGTCCAGGTCGCGCTCGGCGACGCCGTACCGCCGGTTCCAGAACACCGCGCCGGCGCCGAGCTCATCGACGAGCTCGGCGATCACGGTCGCCGCGGCACCGCGGCGCAGCACCAGGCGGCCGCCGAGGGCCGCCGTGTCGGCGGCCAGGGACACCAGGCTCTGGTGCAGCCACCAGCGGGCGGCGCCGCCGAGCGGGCGGATGCCGGGGGATACCTCGTCGAGAAGATAGACCAGCGTGAGCGGCCGACCGCGGTCGACCGCGGCGGTGAGGGCTGGGTTGTCACCCAGCCGCAGGTCATCACGCAACCAGACCAGCGAAGGCCCGTCGGGATGGGCCGGGGCTGTGTGGGCCGCGGAACCGCCTGCGCCGGTCACGCGGCACTCTCGTCGACGTCGGAGACCCGCAACACGATCTTGCCGCGGGTGTGGCCGCCCTCGATGGCCCGGTGTGCGGCGGCGCCGTCCTCGAGATCGAAGACCGAGTCGATGTTCACCCGCACGCTGCCGTTGTCGATCAGTGCAGTGATGGTGTCGAGCACCCGGGCGTCGGCGGCGACCTTGTAGCCGGTGGCGCGCACGCCCGCGGCGGCGGCGTCGGCCTGCATGGTGGGCCAGCTGCCGGTGGGGGCGTTCACGAGCAGGCCGTCCGGTCGCAGCACCGCGAGCGAGCGGGTGCCGGTGTCATCGTGCACATTGCCGATCAGGTCGATGACACTGTCGAGGTTCGTGAGGTTCTCCTCGAATCGGGTGGTGCTGTAGTCGATCACCTCGTGCGCGCCGAGGCGCTGCAGGAACTCGATCGAGGCCGTGGAGCCCGTCGCGATGACGTGGGCGCCCAGGTGCCTGGCGAACTGCACGGCGAAGTGGCCGACGCCGCCGCTGCCGGCGTGGATGAGTATCCGCTGGCCGGGCCCGGCCTCGGCGAGGTTCACCATGCCCCAGGCGGTCATCGCGGCCAACGGGATGCCGGCGGCCTCGACATGGCTCACCGCGGCGGGCTTGCGGGCGACGGACAGGCTCGACACCACGAGGTATTCGGCGTAGCTGCCCTCGATCCGCGGCGGCCGGGCCATGCCGTACACGGCGTCGCCGGGCTGCAACTCAAACGTGTCGTAGGGGGCGCGCACGACGACCCCGCTGAAGTCGTTGCCGAGCACCGTGGGGTAACCGCCGATTGCGGCTGCGGCGCCGGACCCGGCCCTGGTCTTCGCGTCGATGGGGTTGATGCCCGCGGCCACCACGCGCACGAGGAGCTCGTCGCCTACCGCGATGGGCAGTGGCAGCTCGGCCACGTGTAGTTCGTCGGGGCCGCCCGTGCGGTCGATGACCAGGGCGCGCATGGAGGTGGGCATAACCGGGGAAAAGGGCATGTGCCTATTCTGCGCCACTATCCTGGCGTCTTCCCGGCCGGCTCAGCGGCCGTAGTCGTAGGGTGGCGGGGCGGCGGCACGCTCGCGCTCGCGCTGGTGGTTGAGCAAATCGATCAGCTGGTCGGCAAAACCCACCAGGATCCTGATCTGGTCGTCGTCCCGGTCGATCCAGCGGCACTCCGGCACAGCGTTGCGAGGCACGAAATTATCGTGCTCCTCCCACACCAGCAGGGTGCGGTCGGCACCGAGCACGTACTGCTGCCACCAGATCTGCCGCAGGTAGGAGCGGGGGATGCTGCGCCAGGGCTTGCTTGTGGTCTTGATCTCGGCGAGTTCGAAGACCCCGTTGCCCGCCAGGCCCAGGCCGTCGGGAGTGGCCAGGTGGCGGGGTTGACCCGCGGCGTGGAAAAGGTTGGTGCTCGGTTCGATACCGTAGTTCGCCAGCACCCACGCCGCGATCTCGGGTTCCCGGGCCCGACCGTGGTCGGTGTACGGGTTACCGCCGAAGCCGCTGCCGTTGATCTTCTCCCTCGCCGCGTTGTGCACGGATTTCTCGGTGGCGAGCTTGGCGACATCCGTGGCGGTGATGCCCTGGCTGCGAGCGCGCAGCCAGGCGACCCTGTCGGTGGAGTCGGCGACGATGCGCAGTAAATGGGCGCTCACGGGCCGTGCGGCGGGCGCGGCCGGCGCCGGCGCTGCGAGCATGTCGCCGGTCTCCTCGCCCAGGTCGAACAGGGCGAGCAAGTCATGGGGCACCTGCCCATTCTGCCGCACGCAGAGGCCGGATTTGTGCGGCCGGGCCGATGCCCGAAGGAACGGATGATGGGTTGGAAATCCCAAGCCGACTCGGACTGACTGCCGTGCCGGCGTTCGCCCACACTCCGGCCGTGACCACTGACTGCACGTCGCTGTCGATGAAATTCGAGAGCTACAACGTGATCGCCGCGAAGCCGGCCAGCGGCGGCAAACCGGCCGTTGCGGCCGACGCCACGCCGAACACGGTCACCGTCACCATCGACGGCGTCGCCTCGGCGCCGGTGAAGTTCGGCAAGACCTATGCCTCGACGATCGCACTGGACGGCCAGACGTCGCACACCTATTCGGTGGTTCTCGGCACGCACGACGGGTATGACCGCACCTTCGCCGACACGACTGTCGCCTGCCCGACCCCGACGCCCTCAGTGCCGCCGACGCCCACGCCGATCGTGCCTTCGGTGAGCGAGACGCCCGCACCGATCGTGCCGCCGGTGAACGCCACGCCCACCCCGACGGCGACTGCCGTCACGCCGGCAGCCGTAACGGCGCCGGCGCCCACCCCCGCGGCGTCGACGCGTGAGCTTGCCGAAATCGGCGTCTCGACCTGGAGCGTTCCGGCCGTTGCGGCGAGCGTCCTCGCGATGCTCCTTGGCGCCGGCCTGCTGCTGGCCCGCCGGTTCCGCCGCGCATAACCCGGCACAACCCCCGAGAACGCCCCGGACGAGGAATCGTCCGAGGCGTTCTGTCGTACTCTCGAGCACCTGCGGCCAGGCGGCCCGCTAACCGAGCGGGGGCCCGTCGGGTGCGGTCTGCGTGATGATGGCGCGAAGCAGGTGCATGGGCACCTTGGGCCTGCGGTTGTCGTCGAGCAGTCCGTTGGTTTCCTGGAGGGTGTCGGTCAGTTGGGTGTAGCAGAACCCGGCCAGGAACGAACTGGAGTGGATTGCCGCCACGACGGCGTCCAGACGCTCGAGGAAATCGTCCGCGGTCTGGGCGCTCGAGTAGCCCCAGGCGTCACTGTCCGCATAGTGGGTGGCGAAGGAGATGCCGCCGAATTCGGTGAGCATGACGGGCCGCTCACCGATCTCCTGGCCGGCGAGAAGGAGACGGCGCCCCGCGGGCCCGAGGTCGCTGAGAAGCCTGCGTTTTGCGTCGTCGTCACTGTAACGCTCGCGGAGGGTGTCGCCGATCGATTCATAGTCGTGCACCGAGAGGATGTCGGAGTCGATGTGCTCCCAACCGTCGTTGGAGATCACCGGGCGGGACGGATCCAGTGTGCGGGTGAGCGCGACGAGTGCCCGCGCGTAGTTCTGCTGCGCGGGGTCATGGGCGATGTGCTGCACGCCCCAGCTCTCGTTCAGCGGCACCCACGTCACGAGAGAGGGATGCGAGAGGTCCCGTTCCACGACTTCGGTCCACTCCGCCAACATCCGCCGCACGGCCGTGGCGCCGAATTCGAAGGCGCCGGGGGTCTCGCCCCAGACGAGGAGGCCGAGCCGGTCCGTCCAATAGAGGAAACGGGGGTCCTCGATCTTCTGGTGCACACGAGTCGCGTTGAAACCGAGTTCCTTGATGAGCTCGACGTCCCGGCGCAGGGCCTCCGGCGAGGGGCTGGCGAGATGCGACTGGGGCCAGTATCCCTGTTGCAGAACAGACCTCACATAGTAGGGCCGGTCGTTCAGAAGGAACCGGCCGCGAGCGATCGCCGCCGAGCGAAGGCCGAAATAGGAATGTACGACATCCACAGCCGTCCCCTGCGTGTTCGTTGAGGAACCGGTGCGTACCGTCAAAGTGGCATCAATCAGCCGTGGCGACTCTGGGGTCCACAGCAGCTCTTCGTAGGCTTGACCGTTCACCTGAGCCGGGAGCGCGATGGTGAAGACCTGGGTCGTCGCGGTGACGGCTACCGTCGCCTGGGTCAGGGGATCACCGTCGACACTCAGGCTGAAGGACACCGTCGTGCCGGCCGTGGGCCGTCGACTGACATCGATCCGAACACGAACCGTCGCATTCGGCAGGTCCGGTATCCAGTGCACGAGAGTGACGGCCAAGGGGTTCGTGGACTCGAGCCAGACCGGCTGCCAGATGCCGCTGGTGCGGTGATACCAGATTGAGTGCGGTTCGACGCGCCAATCCTGTTTGCCGCGCGGCTGAGTCACGTCGAGGGGATCATCCTCAGCCCTGACCACTATGGAGTGTTCGGCCACACCGGCCACGACCGCGTCGGTGATGTCGAAGGAGAAGGGGGTGTGCCCACCCTCGTGCTGACCGAGAAACGTTCCGTCGACCCAAACGCTGGCGCGATAGTCGACCGCGCCGAAGTGCACGTGCAGACGCTGGCCCGTGAAGAAGCCGGCCCGCGCCAGATCGTTGTCGTCGAAGGACCGCGAATACCAGGCCACCGGGTGGAACCCGGTGTCGTGAATGCCCGAGGCGGCGGACTCGAAGGGGAACGGAACCTGAATGGTTCGATCGAATCGCGCGTCGGCGAACCAACGGGCTGCCAAACCGATGTCGGCGTCGTCGAAGGCGAAGCCCCAGTCCCCGGACAGTTCGGTCCAAGCGGGGCGGACGAGCTGGGGGCGCGGGTAGCGCCCGTCCTGCTGGCTGGCGCGAAAGACGGCGGGCGCGAGATCGACGGTGCTACTCATGTCCTCCATCATGCACTGAATTTGCAGCGCTGTAAATCCGCAAATTGAATTGATGCCGTCGCAGCCGGCCCGGTCGGTTCAACCGTGGGGTACTGCTGGCGCGCTTTCCCGAATGACGAGGTCGAAATCCACCAGGCGATGGCGCCCCAGGCCGGTGTAGCCCATGATGCGCTCTTCCAGCATTTCGAGGGCGACGCGGGCCAGCGCGGGCATGTCCGGGGCGATCGTGGTGAGGCTCGGGAAGGTGACGGCTGCGAAGGAGATGTCGTCCCAGCCCACGACGGCCACGTCGTCGGGAATCCGGATGCCGCGTTCCTGGAGAGCGCGCAAGGCGCCGATCGCTGCGAGGTCGTCCCGGCACACCAGGCCGTCAAATCGCAGACCGCGATCCAGGGCTGCTCCGACGGCACGGGCGGCCTCGGCTGGAGCGATGGCCCGGGTGGGGATGAGCAGGGACATATCCAGGACCAGCCCCGATTCCTCGATCCCCTGCTGGTATCCGATGAGTCGCTGCGTGGACGTAGCGGATTGGCCGCTCTCCTCGTGACCCACGAAGGCAATTCGGGTCCGTCCGAGGGCGCTGAGGTGGCGCGTGGCCCGGTTGGCGGCGGCGACGTTGTCGATCATTACGTGGTCGACACCGATCGGCGCCGCGCCCTCGCCCAGCAGCACCATGGGTATGTCGCTGCGGCGCTGGGCCACTTCGGTGGACGTCATCATCGAGGGTTGGAAGAGCATGCCGTCGACGAGGCCGGCCTCACTCGACGAGAGGACGGCCCGCTCGCCGGCGATGGTGCCGGATGTCTCCTCGAGGAGCAGTCGGTAGCCGGCGCCCGTCGAGGCGGCTGCCGCTGAGACCAGACTCGCCAGCTCGGAGAAGTAGGCCAGGCGCACATCGGCGAACGCGAGTGCGATGAGGCCCGTGCGTCCCGTGGCCAGGCGTCGGCCGAGGGCGTTCGGCCGGTAGCCCAGATCATCGATGGCGCGTTGAACCCGCTCCCGCATCGCCGCGGAAACGTGGGGATGGTCGTGCACGACGTTCGACACTGTCTTCATCGACACGCCGGCGTGAACGGCGACGTCCTGGAGTCGCACTCCGGCCATTGCTGCTCCTTGGGTCGGCGCTGCGGGGGCGCGTGAGGGTTTCATCCATGACTCTAGCCTTCGTGCCCGTCTGCTTCGTGATGCGAAGGAAGCTTGACGGATGACTTTCTAGCGCTGTAAATTTATCCCGTCGCATCATCCGCTTTCTGAAGCCGTGCCGGAATGAACACATCACCCGGTCCGGCACCGGCCGGGCACCTGATCCGACTCATTCATCGCCGCGAGTCGGCGACTACTCAAAGGAGAGCACCATGAAGGAAGGATTCGCGCGTCGCGCGATTGCCGCAACCTTGGCGGTTGGAATGGGGGTTGCCCTCGCCGGTTGCAGCACTGGAGGCACGAGCGCCGGTGGTGGAGCCGTGTCCGGCGCGGACTACACCGGTCCCGACGTGACGATCAGCTTCTGGAATGGGTGGACGGGCGGCGCCGCCCCCGTTCTCGTACCGAAACTCGTCGAAGAGTTCAACTCTGAGCACCCGAACATCGTGGTCAAGAACGTTCCCATGGAGTGGGGGGACATCTCGAAGAAGATGCCGCTGGCCATCAAGGCGGGCAAGGGCCCCGACGTGGCCGTCGCCCACGGTGACGATGTCGCCACCTACGCGGCGCAGGGCCTCCTCCTTGAGGCCGACGCCATCATCGACGATCTCGGCTACTCCGCCGATGACTTCCCCGAGGGCCTGATGGACGCCGGCGCATACTCCGGCAGTCAGTACGGGATTCCCTGGAGCGTGACGCCGCTTGGCCTCTACGTCAACAACGATGTCCTGAAATCCGCCGGAATCGACCCCGCGACGGTACCCGCCGACAAGGACGGCTACATGGCCGCACTCGAGACACTCAAGGCAGCAGGCATCCAGGGCGAGTGGGTCGACGGCTACGTCTTCACCGGCACCTTCGAGTTCCAGTCCCTGCTCTGGCAGTTCGGTGGCGACCTGTACAACGACGATGTGACCAAGGCGACCTTCAACTCCGAGGCCGGCGTGCAGGCCCTCACTCACATGACCGACCTGATCGACCAGGGCTACAGCCCCGCGAATGTGGCCCAGGACGGCAACATCAAGGGCCTGCTCTCCGGGCAGACCGCTTACAACTGGAATGGCGTCTGGCAAACGACCAATGAGGCGTTCGACGCGCTGGACTGGACAGCGGCACCGGTTCCCCAGATCGGAACCGAGAAGGCCGTCTGGTCGAGCTCGACCCACTGGATGTTCCTGAACAACAAGGGCCAGGACGCCAACAAGACCTCCGCGGCAGCGACCTTCGTCAAGTGGATGAACGAGAACTCCAGCGGTTGGGCCGAAACCGGTGAGCTGCCCGCAGCAAATGACGTTCGTAACGACCCCGCCCTGATCGAGGCGTACCCCAACCTCGCGACCTTCATCGATGAGCTTCCCTACGCGCACTACGAGACCAGTGCGCCGGGCATCACCGCCGCGAACGCGCTCATCACCACCGCGCTCAACGAGGCGCTGACCGGCAAGAAATCACCCGCGGATGCTCTCGACGACGCGGCCAAGCAGGCCGACGCGATCCTGAAGCAGAACGAGGCGAAGTACGGTGACTAGTCTGGCGCCCCTCCCCCCGACCGCCGTGGCGACCCCGACCCCTGCCCCTCGGCGCGCGAGCGCCGGGGGGTCGGGGACCCGCAGGCGAACCTGGACGGCCTATGCCTTCCTGGCTCCGTTCCTCGTTCTCTTCGCTACCTTCGTGGTCGGTCCCGCGGTCTTCGGAGTCTGGATCAGCGTCACCGACTGGAGCCCCTATAAGACCGAGCAGTCGTTCATCGGGCTGCAGAATTACATCGATCTCGTCACGCCGGGTTCGGTCTTCTTCGGCGATTTCTGGCAGAGCCTGGGTGCCACCGGGATCTTCACGGTGGCGAGCGTTCCCTTCCTGCTCGTGATCCCCCTCGGTGTGGCGCTGCTGCTCAACCAGAAAATTGCCGGCGGAACCGTGTTCCGGGCGATCTTCTTCGCACCGTTCGTTCTGGGTGTCGCGGTGATCGGAGTGATCTGGAAGTACATGCTCGACACGCAGTCGGGCATGATCAACCACCTCCTCGGCCTGATCGGTCTCCCCTCCGACATCCCCTGGACCGTCGACGTGCCGTGGGCGTGGGTCTCGCTGGTGGGCGTGACCGTCTGGTGGACTCTGGGGTTCAACGCCGTCATCCTGCTCGCCGGTCTCAAGGGCATCAACACCGACCTCTACGAAGCGGCCGCGCTCGACGGGGCGGGGGCGATCCGCAAGTTCTGGAACGTCACCCTGCCTGGACTGCGGCCGGTGATGCTCTTCGTCAGCACCACCACGATCCTGGCGTCCGCGAACATGTTCGGGCAGTCCTACCTGCTCACCAAGGGCGGGCCGGCCAACCAGACCCGCACGGCGATCATGTACATCTCGGACCAGGGGCTCTCGCAGAACAACATGGCGGCGGCGGCGGCCATGAGCTACGTGCTCTTCGCCTTCCTGGCGATCATCAGCGTGATCAACTTCCGCCTTCAGCGGGACAAACCCTAAGGATCATCGATGACTACTCTCACTCCGCGACGGGTGTCGGGACCCGCACGCCTTCGGCGTGGTGCCCTCTACGCCGCGCTGATCGTCGTCGCCCTCACGATCATCCTGCCCCTCGTCTGGATCGTGATCACCTCATTCAAGACCGACACCGATGTCATCTCGAATCCGTATTCAATCCTTCCGAACCCGTTTTCAGTCGACGCGTACGGGACTCTGGCCAGCGGCCAACAGCCGATCTTCCGCTGGCTGCTCAATAGCCTCGTCGCGGCCACGCTGCAGACCGTGATCGTGCTGGTGACCGCCTCGATGGGCGCCTACGCGCTCGCGCGGCTGGAATTCACGGGAAAGAAGTTCATCTTCGGGCTCATCATCGGCACCCTCCTGGTGCCGCCGGTGATCTTCCTCATTCCCAATTACCTGATCGTGCAGAACCTCGGTTGGCTCGACACCCTGTGGGCTGTCTCCGTCCCCGGCGCGGCGGGTGCCTTCGGCATCTTCTTCCTGCGCCAGTTCTTCGTCGGGCTGCCGACCGAGATCGAGGAAGCCGCGCGTATCGACGGGGCCGGGGATATCAGGATCTTCCTCCAGATCGTGCTGCCGCTGGCCAAGCCCGCGTTGTCGACGCTGGCAATTCTGACCTTTCTCGGCAACTGGAATGACTTCCTGTGGCCCATCTACGTTCTGCTGAGCCCGGAGAACCTCACCCTGCAGCCCGGCCTGTCCCAATTGCAGGGCGCCTATTCCACCCACTTCAGTATCGTCATGGCCGGCGCGGTCATCGCTTCGGTCCCGGTGCTTGTGCTGTTCTCGCTGGCCCAGAAGCAAATCGTTGAAAGTGTCGCCAGCTCGGGCGTGAAGGGGTGAGTCTGCGGCGGGCCGGCGCCTCTGTCCTCGTGTGTGCGGCGGTGGCGTTCCTCGGCGGTTGTGGGCCGGCCGGGTCTCTGGATGCCGCCGCAACCGACGTGCCGGCAGCCTTCGCGATAGACCAGGATTTTCCCGACCCGGATGTGCTGCTGGTCGGTGACACCTACTACGCGTACGCCACCAATTCGCTCACCGCAAATGTCCAATTCGCCACCTCCACCGATCTCCAGTCGTGGGAGGTGCAGGATGGCGACGTTCTGCCTGACCTCCCGGACTGGGCCGACACCGGGAGGACCTGGGCGCCGGAGGTGACCTCTGGTCCGGATGGCACCTTCCTGCTCTACTTCACCGCCGCCGACAGGGCCTCAGGCCTGCAGTGCATCGGCGTCGCCAGCGCCGCATCGGCTACCGGCCCGTTCGTGGCAACATCGACGCTGCCGTTGATCTGCCCGACCGGCGAGGGAGGCGCGATCGACGCCGGCGCATTCGTCGATGCGGACGGGAGCAGATGGCTGCTCTGGAAGAACGACGGCAACTGTTGCTCCCTGGATACCTGGCTGCAGCTGTCACCGCTCTCGCCCGACGGCCGCACACTGACCGGCGAACCGACCAGGCTCATCAAGCAGTCGGAGGAGTGGCACGGCACCGTGGTGGAGGCCCCGATCCTGATCCGTCATGACGACGAGTACGTGCTCTTCTACTCGGCGAACAGTTACGCCGATGACAGTTACGCCATGGGTTTCGCCACGGCGCCGACACTCCAGGGGCCCTACACGAACGGTGCCGAACCGCTCTTCAGTACGGAGAGTTCCGGCGACCGCTATCTCGGCCCTGGCGGTCAGGACGTGGTCTCCCCGGGCCCGGACCAGCCCGGTGGTGACCAGATCGTGTTGCACTCCTGGGATCCGGCCTACGTCTACCGGGGGATGAGCGTTCTGCAGCTTGACTGGGTCGACGGGCGCCCGACGGTGGTCCCACCGGCCTGACGCCGAGCCGGCGGATTCCAGATGGCATCCGCCGACTCAGCGCGATCGCTCGGCACGGACCTCAGCCGAGGTCCTTGACCACACCCTGCTTGATCAAGAGGCGCCTCTGCGCACGCTTCGCGACAGCCGAATCGTGGGTGACCACGATCAGGGTCAGCCCCTTCGCCCGCCACAGGCCCTCGAGCAAGTCCATGATCTCGTCACGGGTCTGCTCGTCGAGGTTCCCGGTGGGCTCATCGGCCAGCAGCACCGTGGGCTCCTTGACCAGGGCGCGGGCGATCGCGACGCGCTGCTGCTGGCCGCCGGAGAGCTCCGCGGGCAGGTGGCTGCCGCGCTCGCCGAGCCCGACGGAGTCGAGCGCCGCCGCGGCCCGCGAGATGCGCTCCGCCGTGGGAACCCCGAGCGGCGCCAGCGCGGTCTCCACGTTCTCCTGCGCGGTCAGGGTGGGGATCAGGTTGAACCCCTGGAACACGAAGCCGATCTCGCGCGCCCGGATTTGCCCCAACGGCCCCTGGCCGAGCTTGGACAGATCCGCACTGCCCAACTCGATGGTGCCCTCGGTGGGCCGGTCGAGGGCGCCCAGTATTTGCAGCAGCGTGGACTTTCCGCCGCCGGTCGGCCCTTGGATGGCGACCATCTGTCCATCCGGAATGGACAGGGTGACCTTGTTCAGGGCCGTGACCGAGCGCTTGCCCTGGTCGTATTTCTTGGTGACATTGGTCAGTTCATACATGGGAGCTCACTTCTGGTGATGAATTCGACGGAGGGGGTCACGCGATGCTGCGCAGTGCCTCGGAGGGGCTCAGGCGCGAGGCGCGCCAGCCGCCGATCGCGCCGGCGAGCAGACCGCCGAGCACGGCGAGGCCGACGGCGATGAGGATGACCGACAGGGTCACCGGCACCTGCAGAACGATGTCGGAGGTGGTCGCTTCCACCATGGCCTGACCGAATCCGCCGGCACTGCCGCCGGGGCCGCCCATGGCGGATGCCGGGTCGGCGGTGGCCGCGCCCGCGGTGAGCGTGGGGGCCGCGAGGTTGATCACCAGGATGCCGGCCAGGCCGACCGCGATGCCGACGACGCCGCCGATCAGGCCCTGAACCAGGGATTCACCGGCCACCTGGCGCACGATCCGGCCGTTCGACCAGCCGATCGCCTTGAGGGTGCCGAACTCCCGAGTGCGCCGGGTGACGCCGGAGATCGTGAACAGGATGGCGATCAGGAACGCCGCCGCGAGCACGATGAGCGACAGCCAAAGGCCGAGGTTCTTCACCAGGTCGGCGGCGCTGGAGAGCGACCCTGACACGCTCGAGGCGAGGTCGGACTGGGTCTGCACCGTGGCCTCCGGCAGGGCGGTCTCGACGTCGGCCTGGATCTGCTCGATGTCGGTGGAGGACGCGGCCTGCACGTAGATGTCGGTGACCTGATCGGTCAGGCCGGACAGGGTCTGGGCGACGTCGAGCGGGATGTAGACGTTGGAGGCCGTGGCGGCATCCGCCGAGGAGGCCGTGACCAGGCCGACCACGGTGAAGTCGGTGTCGGCGATGGCGACGGTGTCGCCCACGACGAGTTCGGCGGTGGTGGCGTAGTCGGCGTCGAGGACGGCGACATTGGTGCCGGCGTCGGTGGTCTCCAGGCTGCGTCCGTCCGTGAGGCTCACGGCCGAGAGGGGCCCGACGGCCTCAGCGGCCGGGTCCAGGCCCAGCACTGTGAAGGAATCGACGCTGAAGGAGCTGCCGCCGGCACCGTCGGGTCCACCGCTGGGCGGGGTTCCGCCGGCCGCGTCGTCCCCGGTCTGCGGTGTCCCGGCGGAGAAATCGGGCAGGGCGCCGTCGAAGGTGGTGTTGCTCAGCGACAGGGTCGCGGCGGCGGCGGAGACGTTGTCGATGCCGCCGACGGTGTCCAGCGCCGTGGCGTCGAACGCGGTGGTGCCCCGGTCGACGGAGAGCCTGGACTGGCTGACGGTGGTGGTCCCGTCGGCGGTGGCGCCGGCATCCGCGCCGAAGTCGAAGTTCGCCGGCCCGCCGGCGCCTGCTTCGCCCTCGGTGGGCGCGGCCGGGGTCTGGCTGACGGTGATGTCGGTGCCGACGCCGTAGACCGAGGCCAGCACGGTGGACTGTGCCAGCTGTACTCCGCTCGACACTGCGTTGACGATAATGACCAGGGCGATGGCGAGGGCCATGCCGATGGCGACGATGGCGGTTTGCTTGCGGCGACCCGCCAGCTCTCGTCGCAGATACGTGACAAACATCGATTCTCCAGTCCGGCGGCAGGGAGGTTCCCGCCGTTGCCTTCGAAGCTAAGGAGCCCGGTTATGGCTGCACTATGGCCTGCCTATGAATTAGCCCAGGAGTCCGCAGGGTCCCGCTCTCTCAGGATCGTCGTGGGCGGCGCATAGCCGGTTCATAGGAAAGGCGGGGATACTTCGGAGCATGAGCACCCGAACCAACGAGCAGCCGGCCCACGGACCACGCCTTCGCAAGGCCGACGGCTCCCCGATCCGGGTGCTCGTCGTCGACGACGAACCCACCCTCACCGACCTGCTCTCGATGGCCCTCCGCTACGAGGGCTGGGAGGTGCGCACGGCCGGGGAGGGCCGGGCCGCGCTCACCCTGGCGCGGGAGTTCCGGCCGGACGCCATCGTGCTCGACATCATGCTGCCCGACATCGATGGTCTGCAGGTGCTCCAGCGGCTGCGGGCGGATGGCTATCAAACGCCGGTGCTCTTTCTCACCGCCAAGGACTCGCTCGACGACCGCATCGCCGGTCTCACCGCCGGCGGCGACGACTACGTCACCAAGCCGTTCAGCCTGGAAGAGGTCGTCGCCAGGCTCCGCGGCCTCATCCGGCGCTCCACGATGGCCGTCTCCGACTCCAGCGATCCCCGCATCACGGTGGGCGACCTCACCCTCGACGAGGACAGCTACGAGGTGTTCCGCGCGGGCGAACAGATCGAGCTGACCGCGACCGAGTTCGAACTGCTGCGTTTCCTGATGCGCAACCCGCGCCGGGTGCTCAGCAAGGCCCAGATCCTCGACAGGGTCTGGAGTTACGACTTCGGCGGCAAGTCGTCGGTGGTGGAGATCTACATTTCCTATTTGCGCAAGAAGGTGGACGCCGGTCGCGAACCGATGATCCATACCGTGCGCGGCGCCGGTTACATGCTGAAGATCGCCTGATGAAACCCGGAGCACCCGTCGGCGACACCCCCATCATCCCGACCCGCAGCGGCCGGGCGCCCTGGACCCTGCGCCGCCGACTGGTTGTGGCCGTGGTGGGACTGCTTGCCCTTGTCAGCCTGGTCATCGGGGTGGTGAGCGTGGCCATCCTCAGCGCCAACCTGATGGACGGCCTCGACCAGCAGGTCAAGGGCGCCGCGGAACGCTCCAGCGTCTTCTTCGACCGCCGGCCGAACGGCGACTTCACCCTCGCCACGCCCACGGCCAGTGATGTTCTGAATGGGCCCTCCCAACCCCCTGGCACCCTCGCGCTGGTCTACGACGGCACGACCGTCACAGCCGGCTACACCGATGACACCGGTGCCGTCGTGGCGCTGAGTAGCGACCAGGTCACCCAGCTCATCACCGAACTCGATACCGCCGTGCAGAAGGGCGGCACGTCCGTTCCGTTCAGCGTGAACCTCGGCGGCGACGTCGGCGAGTACCGGGTACTGGCCGAAACGGCGCGCTCCGGTGCCCTGTACCTGGTGGGCCTGCCGGTCGCCAGCGTGACCGGAACGGCCACCCAGCTGGCGCTCATCATCGCGATCGTGTCGCTGGCCGGCATTGTGCTGGTGGCATTCCTCGCGACCGCGATCGTGCGTCTGGCCCTGCGTCCGCTGCAACGGGTGACGGCCACGGCCACCCGGGTCTCCGAACTGCCGCTGGACCGCGGCGAGGTGCTGCTCGTCGACAGGGTTCCGGCCGCAGACACCGACCCCCGCACCGAGGTCGGCCGGGTGGGCTCAGCGCTCAACCGGATGCTCGACCACGTCGATATCGCACTGGAAACCCGGCAGGCCAGCGAGAACAAGGTGCGCCAGTTCGTGGCGGATGCCAGCCACGAACTGCGCACCCCGCTCGCGTCGATCCGCGGTTACTCCGAGCTCACCCGGCGCAGCGGCCAGGAACTGCCGCCCGACGCCATCCACGCTCTCGGGCGCATCGAGTCGGAGTCGGTGCGGATGACCGGTCTCGTCGAAGACCTGCTGCTGCTCGCCCGCCTGGACGAGGGTCGCGAGCTGGAACGGGAACCCGTGGACCTCACCATGCTGCTCGTCGACGTGGTCAGCGACGCCCATGCGGCCGGCCGGGACCACCGCTGGGACCTCGACCTGCCCGAAGAGCCCGTGCTGGTGGCCGGCGACGGTCCGCGCCTGCACCAGGTTTTCGCCAACCTGCTGGCCAACGCCCGCGTGCACACCGACGCGGGCACCCGGGTGCAGGTGGCGCTCAGCGTCGAGGGGCCAGACGCCGTGGTCACCGTGACCGACGACGGTCCCGGCATCCCGGAGAACCTGCAGGAGACCCTGTTCGAGAGGTTCGCCCGCGGCGACAGCTCCAGGTTCCGCGGCACCGGCGGCAGTACCGGTCTCGGCTTGGCCATCGTGCAGGCCGTGGTTCTGGCCCACGACGGCGAAGTCACGGTGGACAGTCGGCCGGGGCGCACCAGCTTCCGCGTGGCGCTGCCCCTGGCCTGACCTACCGTGCGCCGTCGGGGGAGTTCAGCCGTTTCAGCAGCAGGGCGAACTGCTGCAGGTCGGCTTCGGGCCACGCGGTCAGCCGGCCGTGCAGCAGGCTCTTGTCGCCTCCCGGCACGGCCGCCATCTTCTCCATCGCCAACGGGGTTGCCGCGAGGAACCTGGCGCGCCCGTCGGCCGGGTCCGCGGCCAGCTCGAGCAGGCCGAGGTCCTCGAGCAGCCGGGCCTGACGGCTGATCACACTGCGGTCCACCTCGAGCAACTCGGCCAGCGCGCTGGCGTGCGTGGGTCCGCAGCGTCGCAGGGTGCGCAGGATCTTGAGGCCGAACGGTTGCAGCGCCGGGTCGATGCGCAGGGCCGAATCGCGCAGGGCGCCGCGCACATAGGCCGCCAATTGCATCATCTGCTCCTCGACGTCGGCCAAGGCCTCGGCGGCCTCGGTCGCGGTGTCGGGGGACAGGGCGGCCGTGACGCCGGGCTCGGGGACCGGGGGAAGCTCGCCGTGGTCGGTCATGACCATCACACTAGCGACCGGTGCTCGGGTTTTCCGACGGGTCGGTGCCGGGCTGCACGCGGATCGAGCCGGTCGGGTGGGCCAGGCCCACCGGGGTGAGGCCGGCGGCGGCAGCGCCCACTTCGATCAGCATGTCCTCGGCGTCTTCGAGTTCGCGCAGGTCGTTGTCCTCGAGGTTTTCGGGTGCCTTCTTCGTCGCCTGGGCCTTGGTCAGGGCGATGGCGGTCTGGGTACCGAGCGACGCGTTGGGCATCAGCGCGACCATCACCAGGGTGATCACGGCAAGCGGCACACCGAGCAGGAAGACCGTGCCGACGCCGGTCCCGTAGGCCGACTCGACGACGACGCGGATGGCGTCAGGCAGGGTGTTGACGTGCGGGATGACGCCGGAGCCCAGCGTCTTCACCGCGATGGCCTGGTCGGCCGGCGCGAGGGTGCCGATGCCGTCCTTGATGTTCTGGGCCACGACGGTGCCGAGCACCGAGCCGAGAACCGAGACACCGATCGTGCCGCCGAGGCTGCGGAAGAACGTGACAGCGCTGGTGGCCACACCCAGGTTGGTGACCTCGATCGAGTTCTGAACGACCAGGACCAGGTTCTGCATGACCATGCCCAGGCCCGCGCCGAGCACGAACATGAAGATACCGACCAGGATCAGGTTGGTGTCGTACTGCAGGCTGCCGAGCAGCAGGAGTCCGGCGACGACGAGGACCGATCCAGAGACCATGACGGCCTTCCACTTGCCGGTGCGGCTGATCAGGGTGCCGAACAACGTGGACGAGATGAGCAGGCCGCCCATCATCGGGATGGTGAGCAGGCCGGACTGGGTGGGCGTGGCCCCGCGGGCCAGCTGCATGTACTGGCTGAGGAAGACGGAGGTGCCGAACATCGACACGCCCACCGAGATGCTGGCGACGGTGGCGAGGGTGAAGGTGCGGTTCTTGAACAGCGTCAGCGGGATGATCGGCTCCGGCACCGTGAACTCGACGATCACGGCGGCGATGAGCAGCAGCGCGGCGGCGGCGACCATGACGAAGGAGGTGACGGATGCCCACTCGAAGTTGTTGCCGGCCAGGGTGACCCAGATCATCAGCAGCGAGACGCCGCCGGCGATCAGCACGGCACCGAGGTAGTCGATCTTCACCACGCGCTTGACCCGCGGGGGCAGGTGCAGGGTGCGCTGCAGGAGCACGATGGCCACGATGGCGACGGGCAGGGCGATGAAGAAGTTCCAGCGCCAGCCGAAGGCATCCGTTACCACGCCGCCGAGCAGCGGGCCGCCGACGGTGCCGAGGGCCATGACGCCGCCGAACAGGCCGGCGTACTTGCCGCGGTCCCGGGGGCTGATGATGTCGGCCATGATGATCTGGCTGAGCGCGGCGAGACCGCCGGCGCCGAGGCCCTGCAGCACGCGGAAGCCGATGAGGGTTCCGGTGTCCTGCGAGAAGCCGGCCAGTGCCGAGCCGATCACGAAGGTGGCCAGGGCCAGCTGGATGAGCAACTTGCGGTTGAAGAGGTCGGCGAACTTGCCCCAGATGGGCGTGGACACCGTGGTGGCGAGCAGGGTGGCGGTGATGACCCAGGTGTATGCGGACTGGTCACCCTTCAGGTCGGAGATGATGATCGGCAGCGAGGTGCTGACCACGGTTCCGGCGAGGATCGACACGAACATGCCCAGCAGCAGGCCGGACAGGGCCTCGAGAACCTGGCGCTTGGTCATGGAACCGTCGGCCGTGATGGCCCGGTTCGGGGGAGTGGTGGTGCGAGAACGGCGTGACATGAATCTCCAGCTAGATAATTGACAGATGTCAACTATAAATACATAGTGGACCTTTGTCAACTAGTTTGCGAAGCCGGGTGGGCGTTGGCCCGATTTGCGCACCGCCAGGGGGATCCCGTATGGTGGGGAACAGCCAAAGACCGCCGGTTGTCGCTGCCCAGAAATGGAAAAGCGATCGAAGGTTCATTCACGTGAACGGCCCGCGCAGGTGTTCGAAGTTAGCCAGTCAAACTGGCCTCAGCTCCGGCGCTTGCGCTGGAGCTTTTTTCATGTCTGCGCCCCGGGCTACCGGCACATGAATATTTAGAGGAGCGCCATGGCGAACAAGGAAGCAACGGTCGCCGAGCTGCAGGAGAAATTCCAGAGCTCGACCGCCGTTCTGCTCACCGAGTACCGCGGACTCACTGTTGCGAAGCTCAAGGAGCTGCGCACGTCCATCAGTGAGGACGCCACGTACGCCGTGGTAAAGAACACGCTCACCAAGATCGCGGCCAACAACGCCGGCATCACGTCTTTCGACGAGGAGCTCGTTGGTCCGTCCGCTATCGCTTTCGTACACGGTGACCCTGTCGCCGTCGCGAAGAAGCTGCGTGCCTTTACCAAGGCAAACCCTCTCCTGGTTGTCAAGGGCGGTTACTTCGACGGTAACCCCCTGACCGCCGCAGAGGTAGGCAAGCTCGCCGACCTCGAGTCCCGTGAAGTTCTGCTCGGCAAGCTTGCCGGCGCCTTCAAGGCCTCGCTGTTCGGAGCCGCATATCTGTTCAACGCACCGCTGTCGAAGGCTGTTCGCACCATCGAAGCGCTGCGTGAAAAGCAGGAGTCCGCGAACTAGGCATCTGCCTGTACCGCGGTGAGTAACTAAGAAACTAATAGGAGAAAAATCATGGCAAAGCTTTCCACTGAAGAGCTGCTCGAGCAGTTCAAGGGCCTCACCCTCATCGAGCTCTCCGAGTTCGTCAAGGCATTCGAGGAGACCTTCGAGGTCACCGCGGCTGCACCCGTCGCCGTCGCCGGAGCCGCTGGCCCCGCCGCCGCTGCCGAAGAGGTCGAAGAGCAGAGCGCGTTCGACGTCATCCTCGACGCCGTTGGCGACAAGAAGATCCAGGTCATCAAGGTTGTGCGCGAGCTCACCAGCCTGGGCCTCGGCGAGGCCAAGGCCGTTGTCGATGGCGCGCCGAAGGCCGTCCTCGAGGGCGTTGCGAAGGAAGCTGCCGAGAAGGCAAAGGCTTCTCTCGAGGCCGCTGGCGCCACCGTCACCCTCAAGTAATCTCGCCCCGCAAGGGGTTAGTTGCTCGCACGGGCGTCGCATCCATTGGATGCGGCGCCCGCTGCCGTTAACCCGCGAACCGTGAGAAAAGCACCAAAACTCTCGAGTTTCTGGGGCTTTCCTCACGGGTCGCGGGCGATTCGGCCTGTATATGGTGGGGGGATGCCCGCAGCACTTCCTGACATCCTCGGGGACCTCGTGTCCGTCAACCACCGGCTCACCCGCGTCGCGGCCCGCGCAGCGCGCGGCACGGAATCGCCCGCTCTGTGGCGCACCCTCAGCGTGCTGCTCTCCAGCGGCCCGATCCGCCTGGGCGACCTGGCCGAGCGCAGCCGGGTCTCGCAGCCCACCGCCACCAAGCTGGTGGGCAGCCTCGTCGACCGAGGCTGGGTCGAACGCGCCGGCGACCCCGACGATGCCAGGGCCAGCCTCATCGCCAGCACCCCGGCGGGTGTCGCGGCTCTGATCGCCTGGCGGACCGAGCTGGTCGCCGCCCTGCTGCCCTACTTCGCCGACTTGCCCATCGACGATGTCGGCACCCTCGAACGCGCCGTCGCCATCCTGCGCGACAGGGTGGAGGTCGGCGAGCGGATGGCCGCACCGCACCGCGTAGCGCCGCCGGACCGGATGGCGGCGCCGCCCCGCCCGGCCTCCGAGCCCCGGTGACCGCCCATTCAGCGTGTGCGGCCGGCCCGGTTAGTGCGAGCGGTGGTCCTGGATGGTCATGCGCGGGCCGCGGCGCGGGGCGCGGTAGCCGCTGCCCAGGATGAGGCGCACCACACGCTGGCGGTGTCCCGCGAAGGGATCGAGCAGTTCGAGCATGCCGTCGTCGTCGACGGGGGATCCGGTCAGGGCCCAGCCCACCTGTGCGGCCAGATGGTAGTCGCCCACGCTCACCGAATCGGGGTCACCGTGCGAGCGCTGGGTCACCTCCGCGGCGGTCCAGCGGCCGACGCCGGGCAGGGACTGCAGCCGTCGTGAGGCCGTGACGGCGTCGATGGGCCGGTCGAGGGATGCCGCCACGGCCGCAACAGAAACGGCCGTGCGTGAGCGGCGCGGATCGACGCCGGCCCGGTGCCAGTCCCACGACGGCACCAGGCGCCAGCGTTCCGGTCCGGGGGAGACCATCATCCCCGCTGGTGCGGGGCCCGGGGCCGCCTCGCCGTGCTGGCGGATGAGCCGGTACCAGGCACGGTGGGCCTCGAGAGTGGTGACCTTCTGCTCGATGATTGCCGGGATCAGCGCCTCGAAGACCAGCCCGGAGCTGCCCAGCCAGACGCCGGGGTTACGGCGGCGGACCTCGGCAAGAACACCGTGGCCGCCGAGGTCGAGTCCGGTCCAGTCGTCGCCGTCGCCCAGCAGGGCGGGTACCTGGGCGATGCACCACTCGGCGCCCGGTCCCCAGGCCTTGGCGTCGACGCCGCCGTCGGCGGCCTGCCGAAGCAGCAGGGTCGCCGGTCCGAGCGGGGTGCGTTGGGTGCGCCAGAGCCCGGCGGCATCGGCGCGGGCGGTGGGGTCGCCGCGACCGCGACTGTGCGGGGCCATGGTGGCCGCCAGGTCGAACGGGCGCCGGGGTGCGTACCGGGTGGATGCCCGGGGGGTGGCATCCCGGTCCGTGCCGGCGCTGGCGTCGTCTGAAGGGTCGGAAATCATCCCCTCGAGGCTAACCCGCGCCGCTGACGGTCTGGGGCGACCACCCCAACTGTTGCGCACGGGCAACAGTTGCGGAGCCGGGTCACCGGGTCACCGGGGTGCGCTGGTGCTGGAGCGCATGACCAGGTTGGTCGGCGCCCTGGTGAGCCCGGGTGTGACCGGCGCCGACGGCTGCTCGAGCGCACCCAGAAGGGACTCAACGGCCATCCTGGCCTGGTTGCGCGGGTGCTGTTCGATGGTGGTGAGCCGGAACATCTCGGCATACGGATGGCCGTCGATGCCGATCACCGAGAGCTCGGACGGGATCAGGATGCCGAGCTCCCTGGCCGCGACAATGAGGCCGAACGCGATCTCGTCGCTCGCCGCGAAGACCGCCGTCGGCCGCCGGTGCGGATTACCGAACAACGCCAGGCCGGTCTCGTACCCCCCGGGAACCGTGAAGGCGCAGGGGGCGAAGCGGCCATCCCTGGACAGGCCGGCGGCGTGCATGGCCGAGTTGAAACCGGTGAGCCGTTTGGTGTGCACGGCAAAGTCCATCTGGTCCACCTGATCACCGCCGACATGACGGATGTCGGTGTGCCCGAGGCTGATCAGGTGTTCGGTGGCCAGGCGCGCGGCCGCGATGTCGTCGATCGCGATGGTATGCACACCGGGGATCTCACCGCCGATGCCCACCAGAGGACGGCCCAGCCGGTGCAGGAGCTCCACCTCGGCATCGCTGAGCTCGACGCCCACGGAGATGACACCGTCGAACCGCTTGCGGGCGAGGAAGAAATCGAAGACCCGCTCCCGTTCGGCCGAATGTGCGGGGAGGTTGTAGAGCGTCATGTCGTAGCCCTCGGCGAGCAGGGACTGCTCGAGGCTCTCCAGGATCTCGGAGAAAAACCAGCGGCTGATGAAGGGAATGATCACGCCGATGCTCTTGGTCCGGCCGGTCACCAGGCTGGCCGCATTGGGCGAGGCGACGTAGCCGATCAGGGCGGCGGCGTCGACCACCTTCTGACGCGTTTCGTCCGACACGTAGCCCCGGCCGCTGAGCGCCCGGGAGGCCGTGGCCTTGGCGACGCCGGCCATGCGTGCTACATCCGCGATCGCGCTCATGCCAGCCTCCCCGTCGTTGGAACCGCTCTGGCCACCATATCTCCTCGGCGGCCGGGCTGGAATCGGTTCCAGAAATTCGACACCGAAGTGTGACCGGTTTGAAGCGTCGTTGGCATGAGAGCGCGATCTTTGTCAATCTGTAACCATATTGGGCTTGTGTCGAACGAATCCGTGCCGTACTTTGTGGTGTGGAACCGGTTCCTTGTGCAACCGTTTCCAGCACGACGAGCAGTTCCTGCAGCACCTTGGTGTTTGTCCGGGGGATCCCGGCGCACCGCAACCACTCAACGAGGAGGAAGAATGCGGTCATTCCACCGCCGAATCACAGCACCCATCGCCATGGTCGCGATTGCCGGGCTGACATTGGCCGGCTGTTCCGGTGGTCCCGGCAGCACGAGCGCCGAAGCCGGAGCCGAGGGTGACGGTGTCGTCACCGTCTACGGCACCATCGCTGACACCGAGGCCGAGCTTCTCGAAGAGTCCTGGAAGGCTTGGGAAGAAGAGAACGACATCGACATCCAGTACGAGGCGTCGAAGGAATTCGAAGCTCAGATCGCCATCCGTGCTCAGGGCGGCAGCGCTCCAGACCTCGCGATCTTCCCGCAGCCCGGCCTGATGGCCGACCTCGCCAGTCGCGACTTCCTCAAGCCGGCCCCCTCGTCCGTTGAAGACAACGTCGACGAGTTCTGGTCGTCCGACTGGAAGGCATACGGCACCGTCGGCGACACGTTCTACGGCGCTCCGCTGATGGCCAGCGTCAAGGGCTTCGTCTGGTATTCCCCGGCCAAGTTCACCGAGTGGGGTGTCGAAGTTCCCGAGACCTGGGACGAGCTCCTCGCCGTGACGAAGACCATCCAGGAGAAGACCGGCAGCGCCCCGTGGTGCGCCGGATTCGGCTCTGGTGACGCAACCGGTTGGCCGGGCACGGACTGGGTCGAGGACCTCGTTCTGCGTGAGGCCGGCGCTGAGACCTACGACAAGTGGGTTGCCAACGAGATTCCGTTCACGGACCCGGCGATTGCATCCGCATTCGACTCCGTCGGCGAGATCCTGCTGAACCCGTCCTACGTCAACGCCACCTTCGGCGATGTGAGCTCGATCAACAGCATCGCGTTCGGTGACGTAGCCACGCCGCTCGCCGAGGGCACCTGCGCCCTGCACCACCAGGCCTCCTTCTTCGACGGCTTCATCACGGATGCCGGCGGCGAGGTCGGTCCCGACGGTGACGTGTGGGCCTTCATCACCCCGGCCCAGGAGGCCGGCAGCCAGGCAGTCACCGGTGGTGGCGAGATTGTCGGAGCGTTCTCGGACGACGCAGACACCCAGGCCGTGCAGACGTACCTCTCCAGCGATGACTGGGCGAACAGCCGCGTCAGCCTCGGCGGGGTCATCAGCGCCAACTCGGGTCTCGACCCGGCCAACGCGCAGAGCCCGATCCTGCAGGAAGCCATCAAGATCCTTCAGGACTCGGAAACCACTTTCCGCTTTGACGCCTCCGACCTGATGCCCGGCTCCGTTGGCGCCGGCACCTTCTGGAAGGGAATGGTCAACTGGATCAATGGAGCCCCGACGGGTGAGGTGCTCACGAGCATCGAAGCCGGCTGGCCCTCCAACTAGTCTGGTTCGACAACCGGCTCGTCTAACAGCCCAACCGTGCGGGTCGTCCTCTGAGGAGGGCGACCCGCACCCCCTACTGGTGTACCGGGGCGGTGGTATTCCGCCCCACCAGCAAAACACTGTGAGTCCGCAGTCGTACTCGAGAGGTTTCACATGTCGGCATTCCTTGCCTGGCTGGCTGACTTGCCGCCCCTGGTTCAAGTCCCCATCATCATTCTCGCGTTCGTGGCCCTGGTGGCCGCGATCCTGTTCTTCGTCGAAATAGCCCCGCGATCGGGCACCGTTTACACCGTCATCCGTCTCGCCGTCTGCATCGCCGCACCCCTGCTGATCCTGGTCGCTGCCGGATCGTACTGGTGGGCCATCGCCGCGGCTGCCGTCCTCGGTGGGGTCTTCTTCATCGTCGACTACCGCTCGCGCTCCGGCGCCGGCTACCTCTTCCAACTCTTCGGCTTTCTCGCGCCGGCCATCCTGCTCCTGATCGTCGGCCTCGTCATTCCGACCATCCAGACCACGGTGCAGGCGTTCATGAACTCGCGGGGAACCGAGTTCATCGGCTTCGACAACTTCATCTGGGTGTTCACGCAGCCCGAGGCCATCCGCACCGTACTCAACACGATCGTCTGGGTGCTCATCACCCCGCTCGTATCGACGATCGCCGGCCTGGCCTACGCGGTCTTCATCGACAAGAGCCGCGGTGAGAAGTACTTCAAGATCATGGTCTTCATGCCCATGGCCATCTCCTTCGTCGGGGCGTCCATCATCTGGCGCTTCATCTACACGGCGCGTCCGGCCGACCAGAATCAGATCGGCCTGCTCAACCAGATCGTGGTGTGGCTCGGCGGCAACCCCGTCGACTTCCTCGCCGTCGCACCCTGGAACACGGTCTTCCTGATCGTCGTGCTGATCTGGGTGCAAACCGGATTCGCCATGGTGGTGCTCTCCGCGGCCATCAAGGGTGTGCCGGCCGAGCAGCTGGAGGCCGCCGAACTCGACGGCACCAACGCGTGGCAGAAGTTCACCAACGTCACGGTTCCCGGCATCCGCAGCGCCCTCATCGTTGTCCTGACGACGATCTCCATCGCCTCCCTCAAGGTCTTCGACATCGTCCGGACCATGACGGCAGGCTCCAACGACACGAGCGTCATCGCGAACGAGATGTACACGCAGTTCAAGAACTTCGAGCAGGGCCGGTCCGCCGCCTTCGCCGTGATCCTGTTCCTGCTCGTCCTTCCGATCGTCGTCTACAACGCCCGCCAGATTCAGAAGCAGAGGGAAATCCGATGAGCGCGATTCTTCCGGTGGAGCTCCCCGTCGACAAGAACACCAAAAACCAGCTCCGCCGCGGCGAACGCCGCGGGGAGTTCACCGCGGCCAAGCGCACCAAGAAGCGGTTGACCAGCCGGGGCGCCACGATCGCGGCACTCGTGATCGCTGTGCTCTGGACGGTGCCCACCTTCGGTCTCTTCGTCTCCTCGTTCCGCCCGGCCCAGGAGGTGCGCACCACCGGATGGTGGACGCTCTTCTCGAACTGGGGCCTCACCCTCGACAACTACAGCGAGGTGCTCCAGGCCGGTAACAGCCAGCTGAACCTGGCCGGCGCGTTCATCAACTCGATCGCGATCACCCTGCCGGCCACGCTGCTGCCCCTGATCATCGCCAGTCTCGCGGCCTACGCGTTCGCGTGGATCAACTTCCGCGGCAAGAACGTGCTGTTCATCGCGGTTTTCGCGCTGCAGATCGTTCCGCTGCAGATGGCCCTGGTGCCGCTTCTGCAGTTCTTCTCACGGGGTGAGATCTTCGGCTTCCCGGTGGTCTCCTCGATCAGTGACGCCGGCGGCTATTCGCAGGTGTGGATCGCACACACGATGTTCGCTCTGCCGCTGGCCATCTATCTGCTGCACAACTTCGTGTCTGAGATCCCCGCCGACGTCATCGAGGCGGCGCGGGTCGACGGCGCCGGTCACGGGCAGATCTTCTTCCGGATCGTGCTGCCGCTGACCATGCCCGCGATCGCGTCCTTCGCCATCTTCCAGTTCCTCTGGGTCTGGAACGACCTGCTCGTGGCGCTGATCTTCGCGGATGGCGCGGTGGCACCGATGACCAAGCTGCTGGCCGAGATCACCGGTAGCCGGGGCCAGGACTGGCACCTGCTCACAGCGGGCGCGTTCATCTCGATCCTGGTTCCGCTGATCGTCTTCTTCAGCCTGCAGCGCTACTTCGTGCGCGGCCTGCTGGCCGGTTCCACGAAGGGCTAACTTCCTCACCTGGCCGGGCCGGCACTGGACTCGGCTGTGACGGACCGGTCCCGGATTTCCGGGGCCGGTCCGCTGTCTTAGAGTGAGACCATGAGCGGATCGCACGGCACGGGCGGACGTCCCCCTGAAGAGTTTCGTGGCCGCCGCAACCGCGTCAGCGGTGACGACCCGGCCGCCCAGAAGGCGCAGAACGCCGAAGCGCCCGAGATTCCCAACCTGTTCGGCCGCATCAGGGCGCTGTTCGCCCCGCACGCCCGGAAGCTCACCGTCACCGTCATCCTGGTGCTGATATCTGCGGCACTGTCGGTGCTTCCGCCGCTGCTGATCCAGCGCGCGTTCGACGAGGGTCTGTTCCCGCCCTCTGGCGGCCCGGACCTGCAGCGGCTGACCGTGCTGGTGGCGCTGATGATCGCGGCCTATCTCACCACCGCTCTGCTGGGCGTCTGGCAGACCTGGCTCACCGCAACCGTGGGCAACTCGGTGATGGGTGAACTGCGGGTGCGGCTGTTCACCCACCTGCAGGCGATGGAGCTGAGCTTCTTCACCCGCACCAAGACCGGCGTGATCCAGTCCAGGCTGCAGAACGATGTCGGCGGGGTGGCGAGCGTGCTCACCAACACCGTCTCCAGTGTGCTCGGCAACGCCGTCACGGTGATCGCCGCGTTCGTGGCAATGCTGCTGCTCAACTGGCAGCTGACGATCGTGGCCGTGATCCTGATGCCGATCCTGGTCTTCGCACAGCGCCGGGTGGGCCGGGTCCGGGCCCGCATCGCGGGCAAGACCCAGGAGTCCCTCTCCGACATGACGGCGATCACCCAGGAGACCCTGAGCGTGTCCGGCATCCTGCTGTCCAAGAGCTTCACCCGGCAAAAGGCCGAGATCGCCCGGTACGCGCACGAGAACGACAACCAGGTGCACCTGCAGGTCAGCCAGCAGATGAGCGGCCAGTGGTTCTTCGCCATGGTCAGCATCTTCCTGTCCAGCATCCCGGCCATCGTCTACTTGGTGGCCGGCCTCCTCCTCACGAACGGCGCCACCGACATCACCGCGGGCACCGTCGTGGCCTTCACCACGGTGCAGGCGCGGCTGCTCTTCCCTTTGCTGGGGCTGATGCGGGTGGCCCTGGACCTGCAGACCTCCAGCGCACTCTTCGCGCGCATCTTCCAATACCTCGACCTCACCCCCGCCATCAGCGACGCTCCCGGAGCCCGCCCGGTGCCCGCAGTCACCGGTCGGGTGCAGTTCGACGCCGTCACCTTCGCCTACCCGGATGCCGACGCCGACGCCCGGCCGACCCTCGACGCGGTCTCGTTCACGATCGAACCCGGCGCGTTCGCCGCCTTCGTCGGGCCCAGCGGCGCGGGCAAGACCACGGTGTCGTACCTGATCCCGCGCTTCTACGAGGCGACGGGCGGCCGGGTGCTGTTCTCCGGGGTCGACGTGCGTGACCTCGAGCAGGAGTCGCTGGTCTCCCACATCGGCATCGTGAGCCAGGAAACCTACCTCTTCCACGCGACCATCGCCGAGAACCTCCGGTACGCCAAACCCGAGGCCACGGATGCCGAGCTCGAGATCGCCGCGCGGGCCGCGAACATCCACAACACCATCGCGTCTTTCCCGGACGGCTATGACACCGTGGTCGGCGAGCGGGGCTACCGGCTCTCCGGCGGCGAGAAGCAGCGGGTGGCCATCGCCCGGGTGCTGCTGAAGGACCCTGAGGTGCTGATCCTCGACGAGGCGACCAGCGCCCTGGACGCGATCTCCGAGCGGGTGGTGCAGGCCGCCCTCGATACCGCTTCCCGGGGGCGCACGACCATCGCCATCGCCCACCGCTTGTCGACGATTGTGACCGCCGACGTGATCTTCGTCATCGACCACGGTCGCGTCGTCGAGGCCGGCACCCACCAGGAGTTGCTCGCCGAGGGTGGCACCTACGCATCCCTCTACGCCGAGCAGACCCCCGTGCAGGCTCGCGAACTGTGAGATAGGCCCAGAAAACCTCGAGTTTCTGGTGCTGAGGTCACGGCTCGCGGTCGGCGAGCATGGACTCCATGAGGGTGATCTCGGCCTCCTGGGAGATGATCACCGAGTTCGCAAAACCGAGCACCGAGGTGTTGTTGGCGCGATCTTGCACCGACTCGGCCATTTCGACGGCGCCCAAGTGGTGGGCGATCATCAGGGTGAGGAACCGGCGCTCGGCGTCGACTCCCGTCGACGCGGTGAGGCCGGCGATCTGCTCGTCGGTGGCGAGCCCGGGCATCGGGGCGCCCGGGGTGTGGGTTCCCTCGGGGTGCGCGTGAGAGGTGTCCGAACGGCCGGGCCGGGTCATCCAGGTCATCGAGGGTTCGGGGCCAGCCTGGGACAGGTCCCACTCGGTGAGCCAGCCGTAGAGCTGGCCGGCCTGCTGCGCCTGGGTAGTGGCGATGTCGTAGCCGAGCAGGCGCACATCCGCCGCCTCGGTGCGGTCGCGGATGATCATGGCCAATTCGACCCCCTGCAGGTGGTGCACCTGCATGTCGCGCGCAAAACCGGCCTCGGCGCTGGTCGATGTGGGCGTGGGATTGTCGATGGTGCTCAACCGGCCGACGGAGAAGCCGACCAGGCCGATCGCGACGGCCGCAATCGCGGCCGTGACGACCAGCGCGGCACGCCGGGCCGAGCTACGCCTTTCCGGGGGCATCGTAGGCGCCGGTGCAGAGCGCGCCGGGTTCGGGAACGTTGTTGCTCTTCCAGTGCTCTTCGAAGAACGCGGCGATGCGCTCATCGTCGGCCGAGTCGACCTGCAGCTGCACGTTCCAGCCGCTCACCACGATGGGGGCGGGCAAGCCGTCGAACGGCGAGAGGATCACGTAGGTGGACGGGAGCGCCTGCTTGAGCGTGGCCAGCTCGTCATCGGACATGGCGGGGTCGTAGGTCACCCAGAGGGCACCGTGCTCGAGGGAGTGCACGGCGTTCTCGTTCGGCACTGGTTCGGTGTAGACGCCGCAATTCAGCCAAGTGGGATTGTGGTCGCCGCCGGCGGGCGGAGTCTGCGGGTACGAGACGGGGGTCTCCACGTGCAACGAGGCGTTCTCGAACGTTTCCACACCGTCGATGTCGGCACCGTCGCCACCGGCGGAGTAGCTCGCGCTCTGCGGGGTCAGCACGATCGAGGTGATCAGCAGGCCGATGACCGCGACGGCCACGGTGATCCCGCTGATCAGGCCGATGCGCCGGTTGCGGGCGCTGCGTTTTTGATCGCGGTGGTACTGCTCGAGCTTCTGGGCGCGCTGCGCCGCCCGTTGCTGCTTGACGCCGGGCTTGGGCGACGAAGATCCGGATGTGCCGGTGGGCGGGGCAGGGGTCACGAGGGGCCTCTTTCGTTTGCTGTGCACTTATTCGAACGCATGCACCGGTGCGTGGGCTTCCTCGGTTTGTGATCTCACAGATGCTTCACAGGCTGGCCGCGACTCCCGGGCGGCGACTAGAGTGAAGGAGTGATCACCCTGACGTCGTGTCCCTGTTGCTGCTTTCGCTAGCCGACCCGCACACTCACACTCTCGGTACCAGGACCGCCCACCCAGGCCAGCGGCCACGCCTGCATCGTCCCGCGACACGTCGATCGACGTAAGGATCCCATCATGAAAATCGCCGACACCATTCTCGACCTCATCGGCAACACGCCGCTGGTCAAGCTGCACAAGGTCACGGAGGGCGTGTCCGCCACCGTTCTGGTCAAGCTCGAATATCTCAACCCCGGCGGGTCCGCGAAGGACCGCATCGCGACCCGCATCATCGACGCCGCCGAGCGTGACGGGCAACTGCTGCCGGGCGGCACCATCGTCGAGCCGACCTCCGGTAACACCGGCGTCGGCCTGGCCCTGGTGGCCCAGCAACGCGGCTACAAGTGCGTATTCGTGCTGCCGGACAAGGTGGGCGAGGACAAGCGCAACGTTCTCACCGCCTACGGCGCCGAGATCGTCGTGACACCGACATCCGTTGCCCCCGACGACCCCGAGTCGTATTACAGCGTGTCGGACCGCCTCGCCCGCGAGATCCCCGGCGCCTTCAAGCCCAACCAATACGCCAACCCGAACGGCCCGCTCAGCCACTACGAGTCCACCGGCCCGGAGATCTGGCGCGACACCGACGGAACGGTCACCCACTTCGTCGCCGGCGTCGGCACCGGCGGCACCATCACCGGAACCGGCCGCTACCTGCGGGAGGTGTCGAACGAAGCCGTGCGCATCATCGGCGCCGACCCCGAGGGGTCGGTCTACTCCGGCGGCACCGGTCGGCCCTACCTCGTCGAGGGCGTCGGCGAGGACTTCTGGCCTGGCGCGTACGACCCGGCCGTTCCGCACGAGATCATCGCGGTCTCCGACGCCGACTCCTTCGCCATGACCCGCCGTCTCGCCCTCGAAGAGGGCATCCTGGTCGGCGGCTCCAGTGGCATGGCGGTCGTCGCGGCGCTGCGGGCCGCGAAGGACCTGCCCGCCGACGCCGTCGTGGTCGTGCTGCTGCCGGACGGCGGCCGCGGCTACCTGGGCAAGATCTTCAACGACGGCTGGATGCGGAGTTACGGCTTCTCGAATGCGCCCGCCGGTCACACCGTCGCCGACCTGCTGCACTCCAAGACCGGCACCCTTCCGGCGTTCGTCTATGTGCACCCGAACGACACCGTGCGCGACGCCATCGAGACCATGACCTCGGCGAGCGTGTCACAGCTGCTCGTACTGACGGCCAAGCCGCCCGTCGTGATGGGCGAGGTTGTCGGTGCGCTCGACGAGCGCAGCCTGATGGGCCGGGTGTTCTCCGGCGAAGCCCAGCTCACCGACAAGGTCGGCTCGATCGTGGGCGACGCCCTGCCACTGATCGGCGTGAACGAGCCCGTCGGTTCGGCGCGCGCCGCGTTCGCCGAACACGATGCGCTGCTCGTCACCGACGGCGGCAAGCCGCTCGGCGTGATCACCCGGCACGACCTCCTCACCTACCTCAGCGTCTGAAAGCGATAACACCATGAGCCAGTCCGAGAACCAGAAGTTCAACACCATCGCCATCCACGCCGGTCAGGAATTCGACCCGACCACCGGCGCCGTCATCCCGCCGATCTACCAGACCTCCACCTACGTGCAGGACGGCATCGGGGGACTGCGCGGCGGCTACGAGTACAGCCGCGGCGGCAACCCCACCCGCACGTCACTGGAAACCATGCTCGCCGCACTCGAAGGCGGCCGGCACGGGCTGTCGTTCGCCAGCGGCCTCGCCGCCGAGGACAGCCTGCTGCGCGCGGTCCTCGTTCCGGGTGATCACGTGGTGCTCGGCAACGACGTCTACGGCGGCACGCACCGGCTGATCAACCGGGTGCACGGCGCCTGGGGTGTGCGCAACACGACGGTGGAGATGAGCGACCTGACCGCTGTCGAGGCCGCGATCCTCCCCGGCGAAACGAAGATCCTCTGGGTGGAGACGCCGAGCAACCCGCTGATGAAGATCAGCGACATCGCCGGCCTCGTCGAGATCGGCCACCGCCACGGCGTGCTCGTGGTCGTGGACAACACCTTCGCGTCCCCCGCCCTGCAGCAGCCCCTCGCCCTCGGCGCCGACGTCGTCGTGCACTCCACCACCAAGTACCTCGGCGGACACTCCGACGTCATCGGCGGCGGCCTGGTCATCAACGATGACGAGCTCGCCGAGAAGGTCAAGTTCATCCAGTTCGCGGCCGGCCCGGTGTCCGCGCCGCTGGACGCCTGGCTCACCGTGCGCGGCATCAAGACCCTCGCGGTGCGGATGGACCGGCACAGCAGCAACGCACTCACCATCGCCCGGTACCTCCAGACCCACCCCGCCATCGAGAAGGTCTACTACCCGGGCCTGGAAAGCCACCCCGGCCACGAGCTGGCCAAGGCACAGATGAGTGCCTTCGGCGGCATGCTCTCCCTGGCGTTCCGCGGCGGCGAAACCGCGGCCCGGCGGTTCGCCGAGTCGATGCACCTGTTCCAGCTGGCCGAATCGCTCGGCGGCGTCGAATCGCTGGTGAACTACCCGTCCGAGATGACCCACGCCTCGGTGCGCGGAACCGAGCTCGAAGTGGCCACCAACATCGTGCGCCTGTCGGTGGGCATCGAAGACATCGACGACCTGCTGGCCGACCTCGCTCAGGCCCTGCCCAGCGCCTGAGGCCGGCGCCGGGTGGTGCTGTGGCAGCACGCGGTCACTCCGGGGTGGCGGGAAGTCGATGAACCATGTCAGTTCTGCCATTGGCGGGGCCGCGCGGATCGGGCACACTGGACCCAAGGGAGCGGTTTTACTCCCAACCAGGTCTTTTTCCCCTCCCCGTGACCGATCAGAGAGAACTCCTATGCCGGCTTCCGCCTCCAGCTTCGTCGACCTCAGCCACGAGATCAGCGCGGGGCTGGTGACCTACCCCGGACTGCCGGCGCCGGTGATCACACCGCACCTCACCAGGGCGGATTCGCGCAGCCGTTACGCGGAGGGCACCGAGTTCGCCATGGACACCATCACGATGATCGGCAACACCGGAACGTACCTCGACAGCCCGTTCCACCGGTACGAGGGCGGGGTCGACCTGGCCGGGCTGCCGCTCGAGGCTCTCGCCGACCTGCCCGCACACGTGTTCCGCTGCGAGCAGGCGTCGGAGCGAGGGATCCCGGCGGCTGCCTTCGACGGCCTGAACCTCGGTGGAACCGCCGTTCTGCTGCACACAGGGTGGGACCGCCACTTTGGCACGGCAGCTTACGCGAGCAGTGCGCCGTTCCTCACCGGGGACGGCGCCAGGGCGTTGGTGGCCGCCGGCGCGACCCTGGTGGGAATCGATTCCCTCAACATCGACGACACCGAGTCCGGCGGGGAGCGGCCGGCGCACTCACTTCTGCTGGCCGCGGGGATCCCCGTGGTCGAGCACCTCACCGGGCTCGGCGGGCTCCCCGACCGGGGAGCCCGATTCACCGCCGTGCCACCGCGGGTGCGGGACTTCGGCACCTTCCCGGTGCGGGCGTTCGCCCGGCTGCCCTGACCCTGCAACTGTTCCCCGTGCGGACACGTGCGCCCGGTGCGCCGGGAACAGTTGTCCGCACGGGGAACAGTTAGCCGCTATCGGACGCTGTGCACCACGCGGGTGAGTCCGGCCGGTACCAGGACGGTGCCGTCGACCGTGGCCTGGGTGAGTAACTCGGTGCCGGAGGCCGGCCAGGACTGGTCGGCATCCGTGTGGTTGATCACAAACAGGAACTCGTCGGTGTCGGTGGACCGGATGATGGTCTCGACGCCGTCGATGCCGCGGGCCGCCTCGATGCCGGCGGTGTTGAGAACGTCCAGCAGCAGGGAGTCCAGGTCGGTTCCGGTGAGCTTGGTCGAGATGTACCAGGCCGACCCCGCACCGAACGCGTTGCGGGTGAGGGCCGGTCCGCCGGCGGCCGGGCCGTCCACGTACCGGGCCAGCACCTCAGCGGTGGAGACCTCGATGTCGTCGGTCCAGGCGGTTCCAGTGCGGGAATCGCTGAGGGTGACGGTCTCGTTCTCGTGCAGGGGCAGGAACTCCGGGATGGTCAGGCCGAGCACCTCCCGGAGCGCGCCGGGCGCGGCTCCCGGGTAGACGGTGTCGTTCTCGTCGACGATGCCGGAGAAGTAGGAGACGACCAGGTGGCCGCCGTCCCGCACGTAGCCGGTGAGGTTCTCCGAGGCCGCCGGACCGGCGAGGTAGAGGCTGGGCGCGATAACGAGGTCGTAGCCGGTGAGGTCGTCGCGCGGATGCGCGAAGTCCACCGACACGTTGCGGTTCCACAGCGCCGTGTAGAAGGCCTCGAGGCGTTCGCGGTGGCCCAGTTCGGCGCTCGGGCGCCATTCGAAGTCCTGTGCCCAGAACGACTCGGTGTCCCAGAGCAGCGCGACGCGAGCCTGCACGCGGGAGCCGCGCACGGCCTCGAGGGACCCGAGGGTTTCGCCCAGGGCGACGACCTCGCGCCAGACCCGGGTCTCGGCTCCGGCGTGCGGCAGCATCGCGGAGTGGAACTTCTCAACGCCGAACCTGGAGGCCCGGAACTGGAAGAACAGGATGCCGTCGGCGCCGCGGGCCAGGTGGGAGAGTGAGTTGCGGGCCATCTCGCCGGCACGCTTGGCGATGTTGCGGGGCTGCCAGTTGACGGCGCCGGTGGAGTGCTCCATCAGGATCCACGGGGCGCCGCCGGCCAGCGACCGGGACAGGTCGGCATCCATGGCCAGCAACACATGGTTGTCGGCGCGTTCGGCCACCAGGTAGTGGTCGTTGGCGACGATGTCCACCTCCCTGGCCCACTTCCAGTAGTCGGGGGAGAGGCAATTGGTGGCCATGAAGTTGGTGGTCACGGGGATGTCCGGGGTGAACCGGCGGATGACATCGCGCTCGTTGATGTAGCACTCGAGCAACGCGTCGGAGGTGAACCGGTGGAAGTCCAGGCGCTGCGCCTGGTTGCTCACCGAGGCCGACTGGCGGGGCGCGTCGATCTCGTCCCACTCGCCGTACACCTGTCCCCAGAAGGTGGTGCCCCACTTCTCATTGAGGGTGTCAAGGGTGCCGTAACGCTTCTGCAGCCAGACCCTGAAGGCGGCGACGGAGTGGTCGTCGTAGGAGTCGCTGATGGGCGCACCGTACTCGTTGTGCACGTGCCAGAGCACAAGGGCGGGGTGGTTCGCATACCGGCGGGCGAGCTGCTCGGTGATGGCCGCGGCGGCCCGGCGGTAGTCGGGGCTCGACGGGCTGACCATGCCGCGGGAACCGTTGCCCAGGGTGATGCCGTCCCGGGTGACCGGCCGGGAGTCCGGGTATTTCTTCCAGAACCAGGCCGGCGGGGCCGCGGTGGGCGTGGCGAGGTCGATGTCGATGCCGGCCTCGTGCAGCAGGCCGAAGATGTCGTCGAGCTTGCTGAAGTCGTATTCGCCCTCGCGTGGCTCCAGGATGCCCCAGGCGAAGATCGCGATGCTGACCAGGTTGATCCCGGCCTGCTTCATCAGCTTGATGTCTTCCAGCCAGGTCTCGCGGGGCCACTGCTCCGGGTTGTAGTCGCCACCGTAACGAAGCCCGGTCGTGCCCTTCAACCACCGGTCTGTCGCGGGCGCTCTGGCGGGGAATGGGGTGTGGATCGACATTGGTCTAAGGCTCCTTCAACTGTGTGCGCTCCCAGTTCTAGCACAGCCGATTGGCAGAATCCAGATCAAGACCGCATGTTGACACGGCTAGAAATGTGTGAATTACTAGTACCGCTCCCAGTCGAGCCCGAGTTTTCTCGATACGACAGCTGGGCGCCACCACACAGCACCCAGCTTTCATCAAGGAGGACGAATGCGCACGTCAATTCGGGTAGGGGCAGTGGCCATGGCCACGGCCGCCGCACTGCTCATGTCAGGTTGTTCGGCAAACACGGGCGGGGGTGACGACGGCCCCGTCGAACTGAACTACTGGGCCTGGGCCCCGAACCTCGAAGAGGTCGTTGACATCTGGAACGCGGAGAACCCCGACATCCAGGTCACCGTGCAGAAGCAGGACGGCGGCGACCCCGCCATCACCAAACTGCTCACGGCCATCAAGGCCGGCAGCGGTGCACCCGACCTGATCCAGGCCGAGTACCAGAAGATCCCCACCCTGGTCTCCTCCGACGCTCTCGCCGACCTGTCCGAGTACGGCGCCGGCGACGTCCAGGATGCCTTTGCCGACGGCGTCTGGGACTCCGTCACGCTCGGATCCGACGCGATTTACGCGATCCCCCAGGACAGCGGACCGATGATGTTCTTCTACCGGGCCGACATCCTCGAGCAGCTCGGCCTGGCCGTGCCCACCACCTGGGACGAATACGCCGCCGTCGCCCGCGCCGTGCACGCTGCTGACCCGGCCAAGTACCTGGGCACCTTCTCGTCCAATGACGCCGGCTGGTTCACGGGCATGGCCCAGCAGGCCGGTGCCTCCTGGTGGGGCATCGACGGTGAGGCCTGGAGCGTCGACATCGCCGAAACCCCCACCGAGACCGTTGCCGGTTACTGGGGCGGCCTCGTCGAAGAGGGCGTCATCGACAACAAGCCCATGTACACGCCCGAGTGGAACGCCGGCCTGAACAACGGCGAACAGGTGGGCTGGCTGAGCGCCGTCTGGGCACCCGGCGTGCTCGGCGGCAACGCTGCAGACACCGCCGGCCTCTGGAAGGCCGCGCCGATGCCGCAGTGGGATGTCGACGCGCCCGCGACGGGCAACTGGGGCGGATCGTCCACGGCCGTCACCACGCAGTCCGACCACCCGGAGGAGGCCGCCAAGTTCGCCACCTGGCTGAACACCGACGCCGAAGCCGTCCAGGCCCTGGTCACCACGGCCGGGATCTACCCCGCCGACGCCGAACAGGCCAAGGCCGCGCTGACCTCCCCGCCGGAGTTCTTCAGCAACCAGCCGGACTTCTACGAGGTCGCCGCGGAGGTGGCCGACACCGTGAGCCCGTTCACCTACGGACCGAACGTGAACGTGGCCTACAGCGCCTACAACGACGAGTTCGCGAAGGCGGCCGACGCCAAAACCCAGAGCGCCTTCCTCGATGCCGTCACTGCCATGCAGAAGATCACCACCGACGACATGAAGAAGAGCGGCTTCACGGTCGAATAGACGCGGTCGAATAGACGCGGTCGGGTACCGTCGCGTCTCGCCCCGGAGAGTCCGCCGGCCCACCGGCCGGCGGACTCCCTCCACCATCCATCACCACCCCAGATCGTGTCGATTGAGGACAACCCGTGACAGTGACAGAGGCCCCCGTGGCCACCCGGAGCAGCACCCCGACGGTTCGCCGGGGACGCGGCACCTTTCGTTCGAGGGTGCTCGTGCCCTACGCCATGCTGGCCCCCGGCATCATCCTGTTCGTGGCCTTCATGGCCGCGCCCATCGTCTACACGCTCTTCCTGAGCTTCCAGAAGACCAAGGTGTCCGGCCTCGGCCTCGGCTCCGGCGCTCGCAGCACGGTCTTCGCCGGCATCGACAACTACGTCACGACCCTCACGAACACCGAATTCGGCGCCAGCGTCGGACGAGTGCTGGTCTACGGCTTCATCCTGATCCCACTGATGCTGGGCCTCGCGCTGCTCTTCGCCCTGCTGCTGGATTCCCGCCGCACCCGCGCCGCCGGCTTCTCCCGCACCGCCATCTTCCTGCCGTACGCCGTTCCGGCCGTGATCAGCTCCCTGCTCTGGGGCTTCCTCTACCTCCCCGCCGTGAGCCCGTTCTACTTCGTCTTCGACAAGCTCGGCTGGGACGTGCCCTCGCTGCTCTCCTCCGGCGGGGTCACCTTCGCGATCGCCAACATCGCCCTCTGGGGCGGCGTGGGATTCAACATGATCGTGATGTATACCTCCCTCAAGTCGGTACCGTCCGACATCTACGAAGCCGCCAAACTGGACGGAGCCAGCGAGATCCAGATCGCGCTGCGAATCAAGGTCCCCATCATCGCCCCGGCGATCGTGATGACCGCGCTGTTCTCGATGGTCGCCACCCTGCAGGTGTTCGCCGAGCCCACCACGCTCCGCCCGCTCACCAACTCGCTGTCCACCAGTTGGTCGCCGCTGATGCTGGTCTACCGGGATGCGTTCACCCGCGACGACATCTACTCCGCCGCCGCCACCTCGATCGTCATCGCCCTGGTGACCTTCGCCTTCTCATTCCTGTTCCTGCGCGTCGTGCAGAAACGCGCCTTCGGCCAGGAGGACTGACCCATGACAACCACACTCACGCCCACCCGGCCCGACCGCGCCCAGCGCAAGGCCGAGCGGGCCTCGGCCCGCACCTTCCGGCAGAAGGCCAGCCCGGTGTCCACCGGCATCCTCATCATCGGTGCGATCTACTGCCTGTTCCCGGTCTTCTGGGTCCTGATGGCGTCGAGCAAGGACAGCTCCGAACTGTTCTCCACCTTCACGCTGCTGCCGAGCACCCACCTGTGGGACAACATCGTGCAGCTCAGCCAGTACCGCGACGGCCTGTTCTGGCGCTGGGTGCTCAACACCGCGATCTACGCGGGCGTCGGCGCCCTGGCCTCCACCTGGATCTCGGCGATCTCCGGCTATGTGCTGGCCAAGTTCGAATTCCCCGGCAAGAAGGTCGTCTTCTCGATCCTTCTGATGGGCGTGCTGGTTCCCGGCGTCATCCTGGCCATCCCGCAGTACTTCCTGCTGGCCGAGGTGGGCCTGACCAACACCATGTGGTCGGTGCTGCTGCCCCAGATCATCAGCCCGTACGGCATCTACCTGGCTCGCATCTACGCCGCCGCCTCCGTACCCACCGAGGTCATCGAGGCCTCCCGCACCGAGGGCGCCGGCGAGCTGTACATCTTCAACCGCATCGCCCTGCCGATGATGGGCCCGGGCCTGGTGACGATCTTCCTGTTCCAGTTCGTGGCGGTCTGGAACAACTTCATGCTGCCCTACATCATGCTCGGCGACGACAAACTGTTCCCGGTGACCGTCGGCTTGAGCGGCCTGCTCAACCAGGGCGCATCCGCACCGTCGATGTACACCCTCGTGATCACCGGCGCGCTGCTGTCGATCATCCCCCTGATCATCCTGTTCCTCGTTCTGCAGCGCTACTGGAAGGTTGACCTCGCGGCCGGTGCGGTCAAGGCCTGACGGTCGCTAGGCTTCACTCGTGACCCCGCCACCCGCCAAGCGCCGGCCGACCATCGATGATGTGGCCGCCGCTGCCGGCGTGTCCAGGGGCACGGTGTCCAGGGTGCTCAACGGCGGCCACTGGGTGAGTCCGGATTCGCTGGCCTCTGTCAACAGCGCGATCAAGAAGACCGGTTACCGGGTCAACCCGCACGCCCGCAGCCTCGCCACCAGCCGGGCGAATTCGGTGGCGTTCCTGCTCACCGAATCACACGACCGCCTCTTCGAAGACCCGAACTTCGCGGTGCTGATGCGCGGGGCGTCGAAGGCGCTGTCCGAACACGACATCTCGCTCGTGCTGATCATGGCCGGTAACGAGGACGAACAGCGCCGGGCGACCGAGTTCATCACCGCCGGTCACGTCGACGGGGTGCTGCTCGTGTCCTCGCACAGCGGCCGGCGCGGCCTGATCTCCGAGATCATCGCCGCGAACGTGCCGGCCATCGCCTGCGGCGTGCCGCTGGGCTTTGAGAGGAAGATGGGTTACGTCGCCGCGGACGACTACGAGGGAGCCAGGGAAATGGTCCGCTATCTGCACGGGCTCGGCCGTTCCCGTATCGCGACCATCGCCGGACCGGAAGATACCTCTGGAGGCATGCGTCGGTTCGAGGCATATGCCGACGAACTCGGGGCGGCCTTCGACCCGAGTTTCGTGGCCCGCGGCGACTACAGCCGGGTCAGTGGGGCGCTGGCGATGACCGAGCTCCTGGAGAGCCAGCCCGACCTCGACGCCGTCTTCGCGGCGAATGACATGATGGCGGCCGGCGCCATCGACGTGTTGCTGGCGTCCGGCCGCCGGGTACCTGACGACGTCGCCGTCGGCGGCTTCGACGACGCCCCAGTGGCGACCATGACCATTCCGGGTCTGACCACGATGCACCAGCCGTTCGAGAGGATCAGCGAGGAAATGGTGCGTTTGCTGCTGCGAGTCATCGATGGTGAACGGCCCGCCGCCATCGTACTGCCCACCGATCTGGTGGTGCGCGAGAGCGCCTGAGTCGAGTGCGCTTCCGCGACAAGGTGCCCTTGTGACTGTCACATGGCTCCATTGCTGGGGCATGTGACCGTCACATCGTGCACTTCGTCAAGGCGCGTCGCGTGCATAATTGGGGTGCGTCCACAATTGTGACCGTGCACATTCGAACGAGGCCTCCTCCCGTGCCAGCTGATCTGCCCAAGAGTCGCGCACCCAGCATCCGGGATGTCGCGCGCCTTGCCGGCGTGTCGCACCAGACGGTCTCCAGAGTGCTCAACAACCACCCGAGCATCCGTGATTCGACCAAGGCCCGCGTGCAGCAGGTCATGGAGGACCTGCAGTACCGCCCCAACCGGGCGGCCCGTGCCCTGTCCCGCGGCACGTCGCGCACCATCGGGGTACTCGCGGCGTCGAGTTCGCAATACGGACCGGCCAGCAGCATCGCCGCCATCCAGGATGCCGCCCGCGAAGCCGGCTACTACGTCAACACCGCCAATCTCACCTCCGTCGACCCGGACACCATCGAGGCCGCCCTTGACCACCTGATGCTGCAGTCCGTGGAGGGAATCGTCGTCATCGCCCCGCAGATGCGGGTCTTCGACGTCCTCGAACAGCTCTCCATCGCCGTGCCATACGTGACCTTGCAGTCCACCGGGAAGCTGAATGAACACGGCCTGTCTTTCGACCAGATCTCCGGTGCCCGGGCCGCGACCCGGCACCTCATCGACCTGGGTCATCGCAATATCTACCATCTGGCCGGTCCGCAGGACTGGATCGAGGCCGAGGCCCGCATGCGCGGCTTCCTCGACGAGATGGGGGCGATGGATGTGCCGACCACGGCGCCCATCCTGGGCGACTGGACCGCCGACTTCGGCTACTACGCCGGCCGCGAGCTGTTGCGGGTGCGCGATTTCACCGCCATCTTCTCGTCGAACGACCAGATGGCGCTCGGTCTGATGCATGCCATCAGGGATGCCGGACTGAGCATCCCGGGCGATGTCAGCGTGGTCGGCTTCGATGATATTCCGGAAGCGGCACATTTCTGGCCGCCGCTCACGACGGTGCGGCAAGACTTCCCCGAACTCGGTCGACGCTGCATGGCGCTGCTGCTCGACGACATCAGCGCCGTCTCCCCAGAGCGCCGCGGCGCCATCATCCCCGAGCTCGTCGTGCGGGCGTCCACGGGCCCGCCGGCGTTCTGACCGGCACCATCTGGCGCCAGGTCGGGCCCCTGATCAAGGCTGTTACCCAAAGGTGATAATCCGAACTTGACAGATGTTTCCCAGATGCGACTAACATGAGGTCAGCAATGTGACCGTTCACATTTGGAGTTTCACCCGTAGCACCTCAGACAAGGGAGTCGATTCTGTGAGCACGTCCACCGCGCAGCGCGCCGCACAGGCCGCAGCTGCAGACGAGTCTTACGCCTCCGGAATCGGCAACCCTGCAGCTGCCGCGGTGTCGGTATGAGCACCTTCGGCCCGCAGATCGAGGTCGCGATCGCGCGTGTGCGGGCGGATATCGCTCGGCTGCATGGTGAGTTGACGGCCAATGGCTTGGTGGTGTGGACCGGCGGTAACGTGT
>NZ_SOFZ01000006.1:0-39160 GCF_004402435.1 Cryobacterium sp. TMB1-7 | reverse complement strand
CCTCGCACAGGCATCCGCCGCCACCCAGGCCGGCGCGCAGACCCCGGTCAGCGTCGCCGCCGCGGCCCCGGCCTCGCCCACCGTCGCCGCGCCCGCCGAACCCGCCCCGTCCGCCCAGCCCGTTCCCCCGTTCGCTCTGCCCGGTGTTTCTCCGGCGGCTCGCCCGGCCGCCCACACGCCGCCGACCCCGCCGAGCACCCCCGCACCGGCGACGCCGACCCCGCACAAGCGCTCGAGCGTGCAGGTCGTGCTGCTGCTCGTGGGTGTCACCCTCGTGTCGGTCGCGGCGATCGTCTTCCTCACCGTGGCCTTCGTCGTCGCCGGCCTGGCCGTACGCTCGGCCATCGTGGGGCTCTTCACCGTGGCCATGCTGATCACGGCGGGGCTGCTGCGGCGCAAGGGTCTGGTCAGCACGGCAGAGGGCATCGGCGCCCTCGCCGTGGTGCTGGTGCTCCTGGACGCCTGGGCGTTGCGGGAGAACGACCTGTTCGGCTTCGGCACCGTCGACGGCCTCCTCTATTGGGGCGTGACGCTGACGGTGTGCACCGCGCTGTTCCTGCTCTGGCACGCGGTGTCGTCGTTGCGGGTGGCCAGCGTGGCCGGTTTCGCCGCGGCCGCACCGGCTGTGGGTCTTCTCGCGGCCGGGTTGGCCGCGGATGCCGAGCCGGTCACCCGGGTGTTCCTGGCCGCGCTGGGCGTCGCAGCCGGCGCGCTCCTGCACCGGTTTACCCGGCCGGGAACGGCCTCGTTCTGGCCCGCCGTGGACCGCACGGCCGAGAGGATCGCCCTGCTCGCGCTGGCCGCCCTCGCCCTGGCCACCGCCACGCTGACCGCCGGATTCGTGGCTCCCGCCGAGACGGTGATTCCCCTGCTCACATTCGGCGCCGTCGCCGCGGGCGCTCTCGCTCACGCCGTCGTCGCGTTGACCGGGCGCACACCGGGTGCCCTCTACCGGTCTTTCGCCTACGCATCCGCCAGCCTGGCCACGCTGGCGGTGGTGTTCGGCATCGAGGTGTTCGTCTGGCGCACCGACGACAACACCCTGCTCGTGACCCTGCCGTTGCCGGCCATCGCCACTCTCGCTCTGGGCCTCGAACTCGCCTGGCGGCGCCGGGCGACCGGCCCCGCCCGCATCGCCCTGCTCACCGCCGCGCTCACCGCCGCGTCGTTCGTGGCCGCGATCGGTGCGGTTGCGTTGGCCACAGCCGCCGCGCCGCTGGCCTCCGCCCTGCTCTCGACGTTCACGACGTCGGGCGATCCGCTCGTCTCGGTGAACGAGATGAGCGTCTGGGCACTGGCCACGCTGACCGGCGTCGCCGTGCTGGTGGCCGGGTTCTGGCGGGCCGGTGCGGTGCTCGCCCCACGCCTGCGGATACTCGCCTGGTTCGGTTTGGTCATGGTACTGCTGGCCGTGCCGTTCACCGAGGCGCTCTGGCTGGTGCTTCCGCTGTATCTGCTGCTGGGCGCCGCCGCCCTCACCGTGCTCCTGCTCGCCCGCGCCGGGCGTCTGACACTGGGCGGTTACCGGCCGATTGTCGTGACACTCTTCATCGCCAGCGAAGCGCTCGGTTACACCGTGAGCTGGGCCAGTAGCGCCAGTTGGTGGCTCGGCACGCTGTCGGCGGTGCTGACAGTGTTCGTCGCCCGGCTGCTGTTGAACCGCGAGTCTCAGGCTGGCGGCCGCGGTGCTCTGCTGTCCGGAGCGATCGTGCTCACCCTCGTCGGCGCCGCCGCCGCTCCGGAAGCGCTCACCCTGGCCGCGCCGCCCACTCCGGCCATGCTCTGGCTGCTGGTGGCCCTCGCCGTGGCGTCGGCCACCGGTCTGCTCCAGCTGTTCCTGGCCCAGGGCCGGATCGGCGGATTCACCGCCGTAGAACGCCGAGCAGGATTCTGGACCCTGTTCGCCCCGACTCTGTTGGGCGTCCTACTGCCCACCGGGCGCATCATCGACGGCCTGAGCGGTGCCGACCGGGCGACGATGCTGCCTGCCGCCCCCGTCGCCGGCATACTGGCCGCCGCGCTGACAGCGGCCGCGATGCTGCTCTGGACCCTGACCCGCGGCGGCGGCCTGCGCTGGGAGCGGTTCACCGCCGCGCTGCTCGTGGCCCCCGCCGTGCTCGCACTCACGGTGAACCTCATCTCCCTCACCGAGGCGCCCGGCACGGTGTCGGTGCTCGCCGCGCCGATCGCCGCTCTGCTCACGGTGGCACTGGCCCTGGTCCTCCGCACTCTCGCACGCACCATCGGCGGCACCACCGGCAGCCGGGCGCGTTCGTCGGCCGGCCTGGAGATCGGCGCCGCCGTGGTGCTCGCCTCCGTCTTCCTGCGGCCCGGACTCGCCGAGCTGGGCTGGCTGGTGCTGCTGCTCACCGCGGTGGTCCTGCTGCTCACCGCGATCGACGCCGACGGTCTCTTCGCCTCTGCCTCCTGGCGCCGCCATGTCGGCTGGCTCTCGCTCGTCGCGGCCACCGCCGGGCTCTGGTGGGGCCTGGCCCGCGCCGGCACCACCCCGGTGGAGGCCTACGTGCTCCCCCTGGCCGGACTGCTGTTGCTGCTGGCCGCGTTGCTCTGGCGTTACGGTCGCATCGACCGCGCCGTCACCGCCAGCCGGGGCGCCGCGCTGCTCACCCTGGCCGGGCTCTCGGTGGCCCTGCTGCCCCTGGCCCTCAGCATGCAAACCGGGTCGCCGGTGCGTCCGGTCATCGTCGGCGCGGCATCCGCGGTGCTGCTCATCGGCGCCACGCTCGTGCGCTGGGCGCCGCCGCGCTCGGCCTACCTGGCCGCGACCGCGCTGGCCGGCGCTCTCGGACTGCTCAGCACCGGCATCGCCCGCTCGTTGCGCCTGCTCGACACCGCGGGCGCCACGGGACCGCTGCTCGAGGCGTGGCTGCTGCCCACCGTGGTCATCACGGCCGTCGCGGCGTTCCTGCTGGTGCGCCACCCGGATGCCCGCACCCGCCTGGCCAGGGACCGCGCCTCCGTCCTGCTCCTGGTCGTGGCCCTCGGCGCCCTCACCGTGCTGGAAACGGCCTCGTTCGACACCTCGGCTCTGGCGGCCGGCCGCGCGATCGCCCTCGTGGGCGTTCTGGCCGTCGGGCATGTGCTGGCGCTCTGGCGGCCGCAGGTGCCACTGGGCACCATCGCGGCGTGGACCAGTGCCGCCCTGGCCGGCTTCGCTGCCGGCGCCGCCGTCGTCGGCGGCACTGTCGAGCCATTCGAGCTCGAAACGGTGCCCGTCGGACTCGCTCTGGTGGCCGGTCAGCTCGTCACGGCCCGCCTCCGGGCCACGGATGGCGCCCGGCCCGCCGGAGCGTGGGCCTGGACCGGCGCCGGACTCGCGCTGGCGCTGCTGCCCAGCGCCGTCGTGGCGGCCGCACCCGGCGCCACGACCCTCGGTGCCGCCGGCCTCAGCGACGACGCCGTGCGCCAACTGGTCACCCTGACCCTCGGCGGCCTGCTCGCCGTCGCGGGCGCCGTACTACTGGGCCGCCCCCGGTGGAGCCTGCTCGCCTGGCCCGGCCTGCTCGTGGGAACCGCGGCCGTCGTGGTCACGGCGACCGGGCGCATCCTGGCGCTGGTGACGGTGCCGGCGGCCGGCGCCGACTGGCGCCTCGAGGCGTGGCTGCTGCCCGCGGCGCTGCTGCTGGTGGTCACCGGCGGCATCATCATCCGGCACACGCCGTTCATCGTCTCCGTTGCGACGGCTCCGACGGCGACCCGCACCCGCACCGTGCGCCGGAGCTTCGGCTACGGCCTCGTCGGCCTGGCACTGCTCGGCATCCTCGGCGCGGAAACTGCGGCACTGCCGTTCGGTCCGTGCGCCGAGGGACGCGTGATCGCCTTGGTCGCTCTGTTCGCCGTGCTGCACGTGGCCCTTCACTGGTTCGATCGCAGCCCCGCGGGCACCGTGCTCGCCTGGTTCAGCTGGGCCGCAGGCCTGGTCGCGCTCCTGGCCGGCCTCGGGTTCGGCCTGCCCGCCCCGCTCGAACTCACCACCGGTCCGCTGGGGCTCTCCCTGATTCTCGGGCAGCTCCTGGCCGCCGGGCTTCTCGGTCCGGCGCGGAACCCGGCGTCCCTGCGGGAGTCTGCCGCCGGCCCGGTTCTGCAGGCCTGGCTGGCCGTGGGGCTGGGTCTGGTACTGCTGCCCAGTGCGGTCGAGGGTGCCCAGGGCGCCCTGCTGCGACCGGTACTGGTGCTCACCGTCGGCGGCATCCTCACGGTCGGCGGAGCCTTGCTGATCAGCCGGCCGCGCTGGCGGGTTGTGGCCTGGCCCGGCGTCCTGGTCGGTGCCGTGGCCGTCGCCGTCGCCGCGTCGGGACGCATCCGGCCGCTGCTCGGCTCGCCGGCCGGCCCGGACGGGCGGCTCGAGGCCTGGCTCCTGCCGGCCGCCCTGCTGCTGATCGGCGCGGGCTACGTCATCATCGCCAGATCCCCGGCGCTGGTACGGCCGGTTCACGCGGATGCTGCCGCGATGGATGCCGCTGTCACGGTGACCGTGGACCCGGCCGGTCCGCGCCGTCTGCTCGGCTACGGCCTCGTCATCGTCGCCCTCACCGGCATCCTCGGGACCGAAACCGCCGCGTTGCCCTATACGGCCTTCGCCGCGGGCCGGGTGATCGCCCTGATCGCGCTGTTCGCCGTGCTGCAGGTCGCCGTGCGCTGGTTCGACCGCAGCCGCGCGGGCGTCCTGCTGGCCTGGCTGCTCGTGGCCGCCGGCTTCCTGGTGCTGGTCGCCGGTCTCGGCCGGGACCTGCTCGACCCCGTCGAGGTGGGCACCGTGCCGCTGGGGATCGCCCTGGTCGTCGGTCAGCTGATCTCGGCGCGGGTCATCGGCCGGGCGCGGGGTACCGCGTTCCCGGTCCCCTCGGCCCGTCTGGTGCAGTCCGGTCTCGTCGTGGGCCTGGCGGCGCTAGTGCTGCCCAGCGCTCTCCTCGGCGCTGAAGGCACCCCGGTGCGTGCGGTGCTCAGCCTGGCGATCGGCGGTGCCCTGGCCGTCCTGGGCGCCCTGCAGACAACCCATCCACGCTGGACCCTGCTCGCCTGGCCGGCCTGCCTGGTGGGCACCCTCACCGTCCTGACCGCCGCGGGCCTGCGGATCCTCACCCTGCCCGGAGCCCCGGCCGGACCGAGCGGCGAGCTGGAGGCCTGGCTGCTGCCGGCCGCCGCCCTCCTGGTGGCCACCGGAACCTGCCTGGTCTGGGTTACCCGCAGCACCGATTCCGCCGACGCCACCAGCCTGCCGCTTCGCAGTGGGTATGGCCTCGTCGTCGCGGCCATGCTCGGCACCGTGCTCGCCGAAGTGGTCGCCCTGGGCTACCCACCGCTGGCAACGGTGCGGGTGGCGTTGGTGGTCTGGGTCTTCGCGGCGGTGTTCCTGGCCGCGTTCTGGGGCGACCGTAGCCCGCTGGGCCGGCTCATCGCCGGGGCGGCCCTCGCGGGTGCCGCCGGGATGCTCGTGGCCGGCCTGTTCCACGACGTGCCGGACCCCGTCGAGATCGTCACCGTGCCGCTGGCGCTGGCGCTCGTGGCGGCCGGGCTGGTGCACCTGCGGCGGGTGCCCGCTGCGGGCAGTTGGCCCGCGCTCGCCCCCGGCCTGCTCCTCCTGCTGGTGCCGTCGCTGCTGCTCGACCTGAGCGTCAGCCCGGTCTGGCGCGTGGTGGGCCTCGGCGTGGTCGCCATCGCGGTGCTGCTGCTCGGCACCGCGCGGCGGTTGCAGGCTCCGTTCGTGCTCGGCGCCACGGTGCTGTTGCTGCACGCGCTCGCCCAGCTCTGGCCGTGGATCGCCCTGCTCTACGTCTCGGTGCAGTGGTGGCTCTGGCTCGGTATCGGCGGCGTGCTGCTGATCGTGCTCGCCGCGCGGTACGAGCAGCGCATCCAGAACTTCAAGACGGCGGCGCTGAAGATCTCCGCGCTGCGCTAACCGCTCCCCACAGCGCCCCGCGCTCAGCCCGTCACAACCGGTGCGGGGCGCGGGGTGCAACTCCTGCGGATGACCGGCGCCGCGCATCGTGGAAGCATGGGGAGGTGCCCGAATCCAGCGCCCCCGAGTTCCTCAGCACGACCCGCCTGCGACTGGCACCTCTCGCCGCGGCCGATGTGGCCGAGGTGCACGCCATCTACGCCGACCCGGGAACCTGGCTGCACCTGCCGACCGGCCGCCACACGGCCCTCGCACAGGCCGAGCGGATGGTCGACGAGAGCGAGCAGAGCTGGGCCGCATCCGGTTTGGGGCGCTGGGCGATTCGGTTGCGGCACGACCTGCCCGGCACTGCACGGTCCGGCACAGCACTGCCCGGCACCACCCTGGCGGCGGGAATGCTCATCGGGGTGGCCTCGGCGACGCTGATGGACTGCGGGGCGCACAACTTCGGCTACCGGCTGACCCCGGCCAGCTGGGGAATCGGACTGGCCACCGAGGCCGCCACGGTGGCCCTCGCCGCGGCGCAGGCCTCGGCGTATCCGGTGACCGCCCGCGTTCTGGCCGGCAACCCCGCCTCGGTGCGGGTGCTCGAGCGCATCGGGCTCACCCTGGTGTGGCGCGGGCAGGGGGTGGCCGGCACGGCGTCCGACCAGCCCGCCACCGCGGCGCTCGAACGGCTCATCTTCGCGGACCGGCCCCTCAAGCCCGATCTGCTGGCCGCGATCATCAATCTCGGCTGACCTGCCGTCCGCGCCTGCGGTCCAGGCGGAGATCTTCCGGCCGTGTCGGCGTGTCGTGGTCGCCGGCCCGGCGAGTCCCGAAATTCTCCGCCTTTAGGTAGTCGCTCGGCCGCGCCGGAACACGCTCAGGGCTGTTCGCCGAGCTCGGTGACCTGTTGGCGGTACTGCTCGGCCGTGAGCTCGCCGCGTGCGTAGCGCTCGTCGAGGATCCGTCGGGCATTGCTCCTGCGCGGGCCCACCGGGCCGGGCGAGTCGTCGCGGAACACCCGCACGGTCCACACAATGAGCAGCACGACCGCGCCCAGCGATAGCAACCCGTAGAGCCAGAGCCAGGCCGGGCTCATTCCGTATCCCCACATCATCCAGGTTCCTTTCCTGACGAGCACAAGTGATCGTGCCCCCCACGGTAGTCTCATTGCCCTTGCCTGGTACCCCTAGGGGGTATAACGTAAGGGTATGCCTTCCCACCCGGATCACCACATCGACCAGCCCACCGACGGCGCCTCTCCGGCGGATCAGGCCGCGATAAATCACGCCGACACGGACCACGAATCGATGGACCACACCTCGATGGACCATGGGGCCATGGGACATGCCGGGCACGGCGATCACGTCGCCCGATTCCGCCAACTGTTCTGGCTGATGCTGGTGCTTGCCGTTCCCGTCGTGGTCTTCAGCGGCATGTTTTCCATGCTCCTGGGCTATGAGTTGCCCCACGCCGCCTGGGTCGCCTGGGTCTCGCCGCTGCTGGGCACGGTGATGTACGTCTGGGGCGGCCGCCCGTTCCTCACCGGCGCGGTGGCCGAGCTCAGGCAACGCTCTCCCGGCATGATGCTGCTCATCGCACTGGCGATCACCGTGGCGTTCCTCTCCTCCTGGGGCGCGAGCCTGGGCATCCTGGCCATGGAGCTCGATTTCTGGTGGGAACTCGCGCTGCTGATCGTGATCATGCTGCTCGGCCACTGGATCGAGATGCGCTCGCTGGCGCAGTCCTCGTCCGCGCTCGAATCGCTGGCGGCGCTGCTGCCCGACGAGGCCGAGCGGGTGGATGACGGCACCGTCACTCTTGTCGCTCCCGCCGACCTCGAGGTGGGCGACCTGGTCATCGTGCGACCGGGCGCCCGGATCCCCGCCGACGGACAGGTCACCGAGGGCACCGCCGATGTGGACGAGTCGATGATCACGGGCGAATCCCGTCCGGTGCGCCGCGGCCCCGGCGCCGCGGTCGTGGCCGGCACCGTCGCCACCGACACGGCCCTGCGGCTGCGGGTGACCGCGGTCGGCGACGACACCGCGCTCGCGGGCATCCGCCGGCTCGTCGCCGAGGCGCAAGCCTCGTCGTCGCGGGCGCAGCGCCTGGCCGATCGGGCGGCCGGCTGGCTGTTCTGGTTCGCGCTCGGTGTCGGTCTGCTCACCGCGATCGCGTGGACCCTGCTCGGCAGCCCGGAGGATGCCGTGATGCGCACCATCACCGTTCTGGTAATCGCCTGCCCGCACGCGTTGGGCCTGGCGATTCCGCTGGTGGTGTCGATCGCGACCGAGCGGGCCGCCCGCGGCGGGGTGCTCGTGACCGACCGGCTCGCCCTGGAGAGCATGCGTACCGTCGACACCGTGCTGTTCGACAAAACCGGCACTCTCACCCGGGGCGAACCCGTGGTCAGTCACGTGCACGCCGCCGCCGGTCACACCGAGGAGGACGTGCTCGCCCTGGCGGCCGCCGTGGAGGCCGACAGCGAGCATCCGCTGGCCACGGCCATCGTCGCCGCGGCCCGCGGCCGATCCGTTCCAGCGGCCACCGGGTTCCGGGCGGCCACCGCCGTGGGCGTGAGCGCCACGGTCGCCGGCCACGAGGTGGCGGTGGGCGGGCCGAGCCTGCTCAGCCGCCATCACGCCGAGCCGCTCGAGCACACCGACGCCTGGGCCGCCGAGGGCGCCATCGTGCTGCACGTGCTGCAAGACGGCCGCGTGATCGGCGCCATCGGCCTCGCCGACGAGGTGCGGCCGGAATCGACGGAGGCCGTCGCCGCCCTGCACGCCCTGGGCATCGCGGTGGTGATGATCACCGGCGACGCCGAGGCCGTGGCGCACAATGTGGCCGCCCAGCTCGGCATCGACAGGGTCTTCGCCGGCGTGCACCCCGACCGAAAGGCCGCCGCCGTGGTGCAGCTGCAACAGGAAGGTCACCGGGTGGCCATGGTGGGCGACGGGGTCAACGACGCCCCGGCTCTGGCCCAAGCCGACGTGGGCATCGCCATCGGCGCCGGCACGGATGTCGCGATCGCCTCCGCCGGCGTCATCCTGGCCAGCGACGACCCCCGATCGGTGCTCTCGGTGATCGAGCTCTCCCGCGCCAGCTACCGCAAGATGACGCAGAACCTGTGGTGGGCCGCCGGCTACAACCTGCTCGCGGTGCCGCTGGCCGCCGGAGTCCTCGCCCCGATCGGCTTTGTGCTGCCGATGGAAGTGGGTGCGCTGCTGATGTCGGCCTCGACGGTGGTGGTGGCCGTGAACGCGCAGCTGCTTCGGCGCCTCGACCTGCGGCCCCAGATGAGCACAGCCCGGGTGCTCGGCGCCCGCCACCCCGACGCCACGCCGAGACCGGTGTCCTGATGCGGGCGCCTCCGGCAGCACCCCGGAATCAGGAACCGCCAGCCCTGGCCCGCCCCGTCAGCCGGCGCACCGTTCTGGCCCTGGGCGGGCTGGGCGTCATCGCCGTGGCGGGCGGAGCGGCCGCGCTCTGGGCGACCTGGCCGTCGGGCACAGCCGGGTTCGTCGGCGGTGACGACCTGCACCAGCCCGACGAGCTGACGAGCAGCGGCGGGCTGCTCGATGTCACCCTCTCCGCCACACCGGCCACGACCGTGATCGGCGGGCGCAGCGCGAGGGTGCTCGGTTACAACGGCGGCCTGCCCGGCCCCACGCTGCGGCTCGTTCCCGGCGACCGGCTGCGGGTCACGCTGGTCAACGGCCTGGCCGGCCCGACCAACCTGCACGTGCACGGCCTGCACGTGTCGCCGGAGGGAAACGGCGACAACATGGCCGTCATGGTGAAGACCGGTGAGTCCTTCCACTACGAGTACCGGCTGCCGGCCGACCACCCGCCCGGCGTGTACTGGTACCACCCGCACCACCACGGCACCGTCGCCGACCAGGTCTTCGGCGGCCTGTACGGCACCATCGTCATCGACGACCCGGTGCCCATCGAGAGCAGCCGGGAACGGGTCCTGGTGATCTCGGACGTCACGCTCGACGGCGTCGGTGCGGTCGCGGACGCATCCGCCGCGGACCGGATGCAGGGCCGGGAGGGCGAGCTTGTGCTGGTCAACGGTCAATTGGCGCCTGTCCTGGCGCTACGACCCGGCGAGCGCGAGAGGTGGCGGATCGTGAACGCCTGCGTCTCCAGATACCTCCGACTGCGCCTCGACGGTCAACGGTTGCAGCTGCTCGGCATCGACTCCGGTCGCCTCGAAAGACCGGCGGAGGTGGACGAGATCCTGCTCGCGCCGGGCAATCGGGCCGATGTCCTCGTCACCGCGGTGCAGGGCGGAACCGAGTTGCGCACCCTGGCCTACGACCGGGGCACCGCGACCTCCGGCGGCATGATGGGCGGCTCCGGTCAGGCCGCGACGGGCACCGAGGTCGCCCTCGCGACTGTCACGGTGACCGGGGACCCGGTGGCAGCGCCGGGGGCCGTGCCACGCCAGCCGGCACCGCTCGACCTGCGCGGTGCGACCGTGACGGCTCGGCGCGAACTCAGCTTCGACATGGGAATGGGTATGGGCGGCGGCTCGATGATGACTTTCACCATCAACGGGCAGGAGTTCGACCCGGAGCGCCTCGACACGACAGTGCTGGCCGGCAGCGTGGAGGAGTGGACGCTGCGCAACACGAGCGAGATGGACCATCCGGTGCACCTGCACGTGTGGCCGATGCAGATCGTCGATCGGGGCGGCACCGCCGAGGCTGCAGTCGTGTGGCGCGATGTGGTGAACGTGCCGGCCCGCGGGCAGACCACAGTGCGCATCAGTTTCGCCGACTTCGCCGGACGCACCGTCTACCACTGCCACATCCTCGACCACGAGGACGCCGGGATGATGGGGACGATCCTGGTGCGGTAAGCGGGTCCATCAGGCGCGAACCCTCGCCGACGATTCGGGCGCTGTCGGAACGATTGACCCGTTGGTCAGAGAACACGACTAGCCTCCATGGATGGCCGAAACACGAACACCCGCCGCGCCCCGCGCTGTGGAGCTCTACTGTCCCACCGCTGACGACTGGGCAGGCCTGCGCGATATCCGTCTCCGGTCCATCGCGAACTTCCCGTTGGGCTTCTTCGAATCATTCGCCGCCGTCCTCGCGCTCACCGAAACTGACTGGCGTCAGCGCGGCGCCCGGAACACCGAACCCACCAGCTTCCAGGTTGTCGCACGCACCCCCGGCGAACAGTGGGTCGGCACGATGGCCGCCTTTGTGTCCTCCGGTCCGCCGAGCTACCGGCCGGGCGAGCCGCCGATCGGCGGCCCGGTTCGCGCCAACCTGGTGGGCGTCTGGGTCGACCCCTCCTATCGCGGCCGCACCGGAGTGGCCACGCGACTGCTCGGCGCCGTCCGCACCTGGGTCGCCGACGAGCAGCACCTCGACCGGATCTACCTGCACGTTCACGAGAGCAATCACCGCGCCATCCGCTTCTACGAGAAGAACGGCGCCCGCCCCACTGGCGACTACATCACGGACCCGCACCGCACCTCGGAGCGGCACCTGGAAATGGTCCTGGCCGCGCAGGGCTGAGATGGACCTGCTCCTCGAATTCTGGACCCGCGTCTCGGCCACGAACGCTCCCCTGCCGGCTTTGACGGTGTGGGTGACCATCGCCGCGGCCGCCCTGCTCGTGCTGGTGCCGCCGGCCTGGAAACTGACCCGGCACGGCATCACGATCGTGCACGAGGGCGGCCACGGGCTCGTCGCGGCTCTCGGCGGCCGCCGCCTGCAGGGCATCCGGCTGCACTCCGACACCTCCGGCCTCACCGTGAGCCGCGGCAAGCCGCGCGGTCCCGGCATGGTCTTCACCCTGCTCGCCGGGTACACGGCGCCGGCCCTGCTCGGGCTCGGGGCGGCGTGGATGCTCAGCCGCAGCCATGACATCGGCCTGCTCTGGGCGCTGCTTGCGGCGCTGGCGCTGCTGCTGGTGCAGATCCGCAACTGGTTCGGGCTGTGGTCGGTGGCGGTCACCGCGGCGGTGGTCTTCGCGGTCACCTGGTTCGGCTCGCCCACCGTGCAGAGCATCTTCGCCGTGCTGGTCACCGCGTTCCTGCTGCTCGGCGCCCTGCGCACCGTCGTCGAGCTGCAGGTCACCCGGTCGCGCCGCGGCGGCACCGCCTCGGACGCCGACCAGCTGGCCCGGCTCAGCCACCTGCCCGGCCTGTTCTGGGTGCTGGTGTTCTTCGCCGTCGCCGGCGCCTGCCTCGTCGGCGCGGCGAGACTGCTCGGCCTGGTCTAGCCGCAACGTCTCGACTTGCCGCAAAACGCCCCCTCAGACGCCCGGAGGGGGCACTTTGCGGTAACTCACGAACGGGCACTCCCGGCCGCGCGCGTGCGCCGCTAGAAGACGCTGGTGCCGAGCAGGGTGCCGACCAGCCAGGTGACGAAGAGTGCCGCGGCACCGCCGGTGACCACGCGCACGGTGGCGCGGGCGAGGCGACTGCCGCCGAGTCGGGCGCCGAGCGCGCCGGTGAGGGCCAGGGCCACCAGCACGGCGAGGAACGTCACCGGGACCCGGACGTTCTCCGGCGGCAGCAGGATCGCCAGCAACGGCAGGATCGCTCCGAGCGTGAAGGCCAGGGCCGAGGCGGCGGCGGCGTGCCAGGCGCTGGCCACATCCTCTTCGACGATGTTGAGTTCGAGCGAGAGGTGCGCCTTGAGGGCATCCTTCTCGGTGAGCTCGAGCGCCACCTGGCGGGCGGTGGCCGGGGCCAGCCCGCGCTCCTCGTAAAGGGTGGTGAGCACGTCGAGTTCGCCGGCCGGGTCGTCGCGCAGCTCGCGCTTCTGCTTCTCGATCATGGCGCGCTGGCTGTCACTCTGGCTGCTCACCGAGACGTATTCGCCCAGCGCCATCGAGATGGCCCCGCCGACGAGCCCTGCCGCGCCGGCCGCCACGATGGCCGGCGTGGAGGCGCCGGCACCGGCGACGCCGACCACGATCGCGGCCACGGACACGATGCCGTCGTTGGCACCGAGCACGCCGGCGCGCAGCCAGTTGAGCCGGGTGGCCAGGCTGCCGCCCAGCGAAGCGCCCTCTGTTTGGGCGCGCGGTGCGGCATCCGGGGCGGCGTGAAAGGGCCTGAACAGCGGGGGCGAGAGGATGGCCATAGAGTCACCATAGGCACCCCCCGCCGACTCCGCCAGCCTGGAAAGCCTTGCCTAATCCCCCTGATCAGAGGATGGAAAGGCTAACCTAATCGGCGGCAGTGCCCAGCTGTGGTCTGCGGCTGCCGCCTAGAACGGCACCCCGCACACGAGCGCGGCATTGGCGAACGCGGTGGCTTCCCCGGTGCGCACGAACACCCGCGCAGACGCCGAGAGCACCTTGAGGTCACCGTGTCCGATGTACTCGATGTCGGTGAAGCGCCCGCTCAGCCAGTCCCCGGCCTCCGTGCCCTGCGCCTCCGACGCGGCCACGCAACGCTCGACGACGAGTTCGCCCAGCAGCGCGTCGAGAACCTGCTCAAAGCGCGGCACGCCGTGCACCAGGGCAAGGTCGATCACCGGCACGCCGGCGGGTGCGGGCATGCCGCAGTCCGCGACGAGGACGATGTCACCGTGACCCAGGCGGCTGAGGGCCGCGTTCAGGTCGGCGTTCAGGATGCCGGCGCGTTTCACGGGTGTGCCTCGTTCTTCTCGGTGGCGGAGTCGATCGCCGAATCGGCGGCTGCATCGGGACGGACCTCGGGAAGGCTGTCGCCCTCGTGCGGATAGGACGGCTGCGTTCCCCGGGACTGCACTGCGAACGCCCCCACCCGCACGGCCAGCCGGGCCGCCTCGCGCAGGGTGTCGCCGGCGGCGAGCCGGGCGCTCACAGCGCCCACGAAGGCGTCGCCAGCGCCGGAGCTGTCGACCGCCTCCACGACGGGGGACGCCACCGTTTCGGTGCCCTCGGCGTCGGAGACGATCGCGCCGAGCGCACCGCGGGTGAGCACAACAGAGGCCACCCCCCACTCGCGCAGCCGGGCCACCGCCTCGGCGTCCGTCGCGGGCGGCGCTGTGCCGGGCGTGAGCTGCGCCAGGAGCAGCGCGGCCTCGTGTTCGTTCACGATCAGGGGGTCGGCGGCCGCGATCGTGGCGGGGTCGAGCTCGATCACCGGGGCCAGGTTGAGCACCAGGCGCCCGCGGGTCAGCCGTGCGGCGGCGGCGCTTCCTGCTGCGGGGATCTCGCCCTGCAGCACCACCACGGCGGCCCCGGCGATGAGGCCGGCGCTCTGGCCGACGACACCGGCATCCACCGCGGCGTTGGCCCCGGGGATGACGACGATGGTGTTCTCACCGTCGGCGGCCACCGTGATCAGGGCCAGGCCGGTGGGCCCGTCCACGGCCCGCACGCTGGACAGGTCGACCTGCGCGGATTCGAGGATGGCCGTGGCCGAGGAGGCCAGGGCGTCCAGGCCGACCGCGCCGACCATGCTCACCCGGGCGCCGAGCTGGGCCGCGGCGACGGCCTGGTTGGCGCCCTTACCGCCGGGCAGAACGGTGATCGAGGTGCCGATCAGAGTCTCGCCCGGCAGCGGATGACGCGCGACGGTGGTGACCTGGTCGGCGTTGATCGAGCCGACCACGACAACCCCGGTCAGGGTCGCCGCGGAGTCTGGGTGCGGGGTTGGCGGGGTCACTTGGAGAAGTCGCCCACGTTCGTCTTCGTGACGGCAACGACGTCGACGGGGACTGTCGCTTCGACATCCTCACCGTTGATGGCCTTGACGGCCAGTTCGATGGCGAGCTTGCCGAGTTCGGCGGGCTGCTGGGCGACGGTGGCGTAGAGCGAGCCGTCCGAGATGGCGGTCAGGCCATCCGCGGTGCCGTCGAAGCCCACAACGGACACCTCGGAGCCGGCGCGAGCGCCGAGAGCCTGGATGGCGCCGAGGGCCATCTCGTCGTTTTCGGCGAAGATGCCGGTGACACCGGGGTTGGCCTGCAGCAGGTTGGTGGTGACGTCGAGTGCGGAGGCCCGGTCGAAGTTCGCGGTCTGCTCGGCGACGACGGTGATGTCGGGGTAGGCGGCGATGCCCTCGTCGAAGCCGGCGCCGCGGTCGCGGCTGGCGGAGGTGCCCGATACGCCCTGCAGGGAGATGACGGTGCCCTTCTCCCCCATGGCCGCGGCGAGCTCGTCGGCGGCCTGCTTGCCGCCGGCGACGTTGTCACTGGCGACCAGGGAAGTCAGGTCGGCGTCGTTGACCGTGCGGTCGACGCCGATGACCGGGATGTCGGCGGCGATCAGCGCGTTCACCGAGGCGCTGGCGGCGTCGGAGTCGACCGGGTTGACGATGACGGCCTTGGTGCTTCCGGCGGTCGCCGTGGCCAGCTGGTTGGCCTGGGTGGCGGAGTCGTTCTGGGCGTCGACGATGTAGAGGTCGACGCCGGCCTCGTCGGCGGCGGCCTGGGCGCCGTCGCGCAGCTCGACGAAGAACGGGTTGTTCAGGGTGGAGATCGCGAGCACGATCTTCGGCCCGCTGGCCTCGTCGCCGCCGCCGCGGCCGCAGGCGGTGGTGCCGGCGAGGATCAGTGCTGCCGTGGCGGTGACGGCGGCGATACGGCGAAAGGAGGATGACTTCATTGTGTTTCCTTTGTTGTGGTGGGTCGGTGTGAGGTAAGTAGGGAAAAGGCTCAGCTGTTACGGGTCTTGCGGCGCAGCACGTCGGCGCCCACCGCGAGGGCGATGACCAGCCCGATGACCACCTGCTGCCAGAACGACGACACGTTGAGCAGGTTGAGTCCGTTGCGGATGACGACGAGCACCAGGGCGCCGATGAAGGTGCCGGAGATCTTGCCGAGCCCGCCGGAGAGCGACGCTCCGCCGATGACGACGGCGGCGATGGCATCCAGTTCGTAGCCGGCGGCGGCCTGCGGCTGGGCGGAGTCGAGCCGGCCGGCCAGGAGCAGTCCGGCCAGCGCGGCGAAGAGGCCGGCGAGGGCGAAGACCGTGACGATGATGCGCTTCACCGGCAGGCCGGAGAGCCGGGCGGCCTCGGCGTTGCCGCCGACGGCGTACATGGAGCGCCCGAGCACGGTGCGGTTGAGGATGAAGGAGGCCACCAGCGCGGCCAGGACCAGGATCACGATGGGCATCGGCACCGGGCCGATGTTGCCGCCGAGGAACGACACCTCAGGGGCGGTCTTGATCGGCCGGCCGTCGGAGATCACCAGGGTGAGGCCGCGGGCCACGCTGAGCATGGCCAGGGTGGCGATGAAGGAGGGCAGCTTGCCGTAGGCGTTCGCGGCGCCGTTGATGACGCCGGCGAGCAGGCCCACGACGAGGCCGCCGACGAGCGCCATCCAGCCGGGCAGGCCGGCGCTGACGAAGAACCAGCCGGAGGCCATGGCCGAGAGGGCCGCGACGGCGCCGACAGACAGGTCGATGCCGCCGGCGACGATGACGAAGGTCATGCCGAAGGCGAGCACCGCCACTGTCGACACCTGGATGCCGATGTTGAGCAGGTTCTGGCCGGTCAGGAAGTCCGGCGTGGCGATGACCAGGGCGATGCAGAGCACCACCAGGCCGACCAGGGCGCCGTTGTTGGCCAGGAAGGTCTTGTAGTCGAAGGAGCGTCGGGTGGGCGCGAGCGTGGTCGTGGACATGGTTTCAGTTCCTTCGGTTTCAGCGCTGCGCGGCGACGTCGCGGGCAGCAAGAGTCATGACGGTGTCTTGGGTGGCATCCGCTGCGCTGAGTTCGCCGGCCAGCCGGCCGTCGCGCATGACGAGGATGCGGTCGCTCATGCCCAGGATCTCGGGCAGTTCGCTGGAAACCATGACGATGGCTCCACCGGCTGCGGTGATCGAGTTCATCAGTTCGTAGATTTCGACCTTGGCGCCCACGTCCACACCGCGGGTCGGTTCGTCCAGCAGCAGCACCGTCGAGGCGGCGATGATCCACCGGCCGAAGACAGCCTTCTGCTGGTTGCCGCCGGAGAGTGAGCGGATCGGCTGGTCGATGGTGTGCATCCGGATGCGCAGCTTCTCGGCCACGGCCTCGGCGCGGCGGCGCTGGCCGGTGAAGTCGGCCAGGCCGAGCTTGGCGCTGGAGGCCAGGGTGGCGTAGCCGAGGTTGTCGTTGACCGAGGCGTCCAGCACCAGGCCCTGGCCCTTGCGGTCTTCGGGCACGTGGCCGATGCCGGCCCGGATGGCCGCCTGGATGTCACCCTTGGGCAGCTGCGCACCGCGTACGGTGACGGAGCCGGTGTCGTATTTGTCGGCGCCGGCGATGGCGCGGATCAGTTCGGTGCGGCCGGCCCCGACGAGCCCCGCGATGCCGAGCACCTCGCCGGCGCGCACGGTGAAGCTGATGTCGTCGAAGTGGCCGGCGCTGGTGAGGTTGGTCACCGTGAGCACCTCGGTGAGCGCGGGAGTCTCGTCGGCGCGGCGCGGGAACTGGTCCTCGATGCTGCGGCCGACCATGAGCTTGACCAGCTCGTCTTCGGGAGTGGAGGCGGGAACCTCGGCGATGAAGTGGCCGTCGCGGATGACGGTGACGGTGTCACCGACCTCGGCGATCTCGTCGAGGTGGTGGCTGATGAAGAGCATGCCGACGCCCCGCTGGCGGAGGTCGGCCATCACGGCGAACAGGGCCTGGGTCTCGTGCCGGGTGAGCGCGGCGGTGGGTTCGTCGAGGATCAGCACACGTGCGTTGATGCTCAGGGCCTTGGCGATCTCCACCAGCTGCTGCCGGGCGATGCCGAGCTGACCGACCGGGGTGTCCACGTCGATCTCGAGGCCGATCAGCGCCAGTGCCGCGCGGGCCTGCCGGCGGAGTTCCTTGCGGTCGACCATGCCGAGCTTGGTGGGCATCCGGCCGAGCATCACGTTCTCGGCCACGCTCATGGTGGCCACGAGGTTGAGTTCCTGGTGGATGGTGGCGATGCCGTGTTCTTCGGCGGCGCGGGTGCTGGGAAGGCTGGTCACGGCGCCGTCGACGAGGATCTGGCCGCCGTCGGGCTGGTAGACGCCGGCGACCATTTTGATCAGGGTGGACTTGCCGGCGCCGTTCTCGCCGAGCAGCACCTGCACCTGGCCGGGGTAGACACTCACGGTCACGTCCTGGATGACGGTGACCTGGCCGAAGGTCTTTGTCACGTTCTGTAAGGTGATCAGGGGTTTCACGGTCATTGCTGGCTCCTTTGCTCAGGCTGTGTCGTGGGGCGGATGGGCGTGGCCGAGGAGGCCCGCACAATCAGTTCGCTGGGTAGCACCACCGACTCCGGGGTGTGCCCGGCGATCACCTGCAACAAAAGGTCAACGGCGATCCGGCCCATGTCTTCGACGCTGTGCGCGATGACGCTCAGCGCCGGGTTGAGCAGCGCGAACCACTCGATGTCGTCGAAGGCGACGAGGGCGATGTCGGTGCCGATTCGCAGACCGAGCCTGTGCAGGATGCTGATGGCGCCGACGGCCATCAGGCTGTCGGCGGCGAGCAGAGCGGTGGGCGGGTTGGTGAGGTCCATCAGGGTGTGCACGCCGGCCGAGCCGCTGGCGGCCTGGTAGTCGCCGAAGTAGACCAGCTCCGGGTCCTGGCTGAGGCCGGCCTCGGCGACGGCGCGGGTGAAGGACGCGAAGCGGTCCCGGCCGGTAGAGGTGGCCTGTGGGCCCGAGATGTAGCCGATCCGGGTGTGGCCCTGTTCAGCGAGGTGCCGCACGGCCTGGCGGATGCCGGTCTCGCTGTCGGTGGTGACGCTGGGCAGGTCGAGGCCGGGAACGGTACGGTCCACGAGCACCGTGGGAATCTCGCGCTCGATCAGGGCGCGCAGCCGGCCGCCGTCGTCGCCGACGGGGGCGACGATCACTCCGTCGACCCGACGGGAGATGAGGGTGTCGAGGTAGCGGTCCTGCTGGTCGTTACGCTCGTTGGCGTTGCCGAGCAGGGTGACGTAGCCGGCCGAGAGGGCGGCCTGTTCGGCGGCGTGCGCGAGGTCGGCGAAGAAGGGGTTGCGCACATCCGGTACCAGCAGGCCGAGGGAGTTGGACCGGGTGGACCGTAGGGCCTGGGCCTGGGCGTTGGGCTGGTAGTCCAACTCGGCGGCCGCGGCGGCGACGCGTTCGCGGGTGTCGGCCGAGGTGGCCGGGTTGCCCGACAGGACCCTGGAGGCCGTGCCCACCGAGACGCCAGCGAGGGCGGCGACGTCCTTGATCGTTACGGCTTCCACAGCCACTCCCTTGTGTGTGCGTGCTTGGTATTGCTGATGACTCCGGCGACCCGTGGAATCGTTTCCATGGAATCGTTTCCATCGTACGTCGCGGAACAAGACGTGTCAACCGGGCCGGCTGATCCGACCCGGGTGGACTGCGCAGATCCGGTCAGCGGCGCCCGACGAAGGTGTCCATCGAGCTGTACACGCCGAAGACCCGGCCGGCCACGACATCCCAGGCCGCCAGCGGCAGCACGCCGCGCAGTTTCTTGGAGAAGCCGACGGTCCACGGCATCAGCAGCTGGGGCGAGCCTGCGAGCATCGCCCGCCAGACCCGGTTGACCACGTACTCCGGGGTCATCACGGGGGTCAACAACGGGCCGCGGGCGCCGTCGAACATGCCCGTGGAGATGTAGCTGGGCGCGATGGTGCTCACCCGCACGTGGTCGAAGCCCTGCTGGGCGAGCTCGAGGCGCAGCGAATCGCTCCAGGTGATCACGGCGGCCTTGGAGGCCGCGTAGACGCTCATTCGCGGGTTGGAGAGCATCCCGGCGGCGGAGGCGATGTTGACGATGCGCGATTCGCGGTACGGGTTGCGCATCATGGCGGGCAGGAACTCCCGGGTGATGTACATCGGGGCCAGGGCGTTCACCTGCATCGTGGCGCGGGTGTCGTCGCCGTTGTCGTGCTCCCAGAAGAACGACCCGCGCACGATGCCGGCGTTGTTGATCACGATGTCGGGGTTGCCCACCTCGGTGCGCACCCGCTGGGCGGTCTGCGCGATCGCGCCGAGGTCGGCGATGTCGACGACGTATGGGGCGATCTGGGTGCTGCCGCCGGCACGTTCGGTGAGGATGGCGGCGGTCGCCGTGAGCGCGGCGGCGTCCCGGTCCCACAGGATCACGGCCCGTGCGCCCTCGGCGACGGCCCGCTCGGCGTAGAGGCGGCCCATGCCCACGGCGGCGCCGGTGATCAGCACGCGGGCTCCGGAAACGGTTCGAGTCATGGGTCAATCATCCCAACTCCTGGGCGTGAAGGCCGGCGTCCTCGCCCGCGCGCCCGACACCCGATTACTACGTTGCGTTGCAGAGGGGCGTGCGCCGGCCCGGCCGGCTGGATAGCGTCGAGAAAACGTCGACCTCCCAACCGATCGGACGCCCATGTCTGCCAGCACCGCCACGAGCACCGCCGCCCGCCGCGCCCCGGGGCTCGGCGGCGTGTCGGAGCGCGACCGGACCGTCCGGCCGGCGACCACCAAGGCGGCCCTCGCCGTGGAGTTCGCCGGGCTGGGGCGCACCTTCGCGCCGAGCAGCGGCACCGTGGCATCCGGTGCCGCCCGCCCGGTGCTGCGCGACGTGTCGCTCACCGTGCGTCCCGGCGAGGTCCTCGCGATCCTCGGCACCAGCGGCTGCGGCAAGTCCACCCTGCTGCGCATCGCGGGCGGGCTGGACTCCCCCAGCACCGGCTCGGTGCAGATCGACGGCACGCCAAGCACCGCCTTCGACACCCGCTGCGCGGTGGGGTTCCAGGAGCCGCGCCTGCTGCCCTGGCGCACGGTGGCGGCCAATGTGTCCCTCGGCCTGCCGCGCGGCACCGCACGCGAGGCCGGCCGCGCCCGCGTCGCCGAGCTGCTCGAACTCGTGGGCCTCACGGCCTTCGCCGGGCACCGGCCCGCCGCGATCTCCGGCGGCATGGCGCAGCGCGCGTCGCTGGCCCGCGCCCTGGCCCGCAACCCCGGCGTACTGCTGCTCGACGAACCCTTCGGCGCACTGGATGCCCTCACCCGGCTCAAGATGCAGGACCTCCTACTCGACGTGCACGCCGCCGCCCCCACCACGGTGCTGCTCGTCACCCACGATGTCGACGAGGCTCTGCAGCTGGCCGACCGGATCATCCTGCTCGGCCAGGAGCCGGCCTCGACGGGTGCCGCACAGGCCGTCGGCGGCGCCACGACACCCGGTGCCACGATCGTGCAGGAACTCACCGTGCCCGGCAACCGGCCCCGCGACCGCGGCTCGGCGGAACTCGCCGAGCTGCGCGGGCGCCTCCTCGCGGGCCTCGGCATCGACCGGCACGGCGAGGCCCGAGGTGTCGCCTCGAACACCGGCATCCCGCACTTCCCCTACTGACCAGCCCGACCCCCTCCACGTTCCACCGCACCACATCCACAGCATGGATGCCCGTTCCCCGCCCGCACCCAACGAGAGACTCGCCATGAAGAAACGCTTCACCGCCACCGCCCTGATCGCCTCCGCCGCGGCCGCCGCCCTGCTGCTCACCGGCTGCGTCGCCGGTGAGAACCAGCCCGCCGCCGAGGCAGCCGTCAGCACCGACGACGACGCCGGCATCGTCACCCAGGGCGGCGAGCTCAACATCGACTTCGCCACCTACAACCCGCTCAGCCTGGTGATCAAGGAGAAGGGTTGGCTCGAAGAGGCCCTCGCCGACCAGGAGATCACCGTCAACTGGGTGCAGTCCGCCGGTTCGAACAAGGCCAACGAGGCCCTCCGCGCCAACGCCATCGACGTGGGCTCCACGGCCGGCTCCGCCGCGCTGCTGCACCGCTCGAACGGCTCGCCCATCCAGGTCATCGACATCTACTCGCAGCCCGAATGGGCCGCCCTCGTCGTCCCGGACGGCTCCGAGATCACCTCCGTCGCAGACCTCAAGGGCAAGCAGATCGCCGCCACCCAGGGCACCGACCCGTACTTCTTCCTGCTGCAGGCGCTCGAAGAGGCCGGCCTCGGCCTGGACGACGTCACCGTGCAGAACCTGCAGCACGCCGACGGCTGGGCCGCCCTGCAGAACGGCTCGGTCGACGCCTGGGCCGGACTCGACCCGATCATGGCCGGTGCCGAAGCCGCCGGTGCGGAGCTCATCTACCGCAACGTCGACTTCAACAGCTACGGCTTCCTCAACGCCACCGAGGCCTTCATCACCGAGAAGCCGGATGTGGCCCAGACCGTCGTCGACGTCTACGAGCACGCCCGCGCCTGGGCGCTGGCGAACGAGGAGGAGACCGCACAGATCCTCGCCGACGTCGCCGGACTCGACCTCGCGGTCGCCACGAAGGTCATCACCGAACGCTCCAACCTCGACGTCGACAACGTCCCCGGCGACGCCCAGATCGACGTCCTCACCACGATCGGCCCGATCTTCGTCGAGACCGGCGACGTGCTCGAGCAGAGCCAGGTCGACGACGCCCTCGACAGCATCGTGAACGACACCTTCGCCACGAAGGCCGACCCGACGATCATCGAGTAGCCCGGTGGATGCCGCGCCGGCCGCACGCAGGCCGCCGCGGCATCCGCCTCACCGCCTCGGTTTCACCGCCACACCCATCCCGCACGAAAGGCCACCGATGACCGAGACCCTCGCCCCGGACACGGCGCCCGTCGTGCGCCGGCCGTTGACGTCGCGGCGGAGCGCACGCATCCTCGGCGGGCTGCTCCTGCCGGTGCTGATCCTGATCCTGTGGCAACTCAGCACCGCCCTCGGCCTGGTCACGGTGTCCCAACTGCCGTCTCCGGCCATGGTCTGGATCGCCACCGTCGACCTCTTCGACCGCGGCGAACTCACCCTCTACGTGGCCATCTCCACCCAGCGAGTCCTCATCGGGTTCGCCATCGGCGCCGCGCTGGGCCTGGCCGCCGGGTCGCTGGTGGGGCTCTCCCGCGCCGCCGATGTGCTCTTCGCGCCCACCCTCGGCGCCATCCGGGCCGTGCCGTCGCTGGCCTGGGTGCCGCTGCTGATCATCTGGCTGAAGTACGGCGAGGAATCCAAGATCGTTCTCGTCGCCATCGGCGCCTTCTTCCCGGTCTACACCACGGTCGCGCAGGCACTGCGGCACGTGGACCGCCAGCTCGTTGAGGCCGGCCGCGCCTTCGGGTTGCGCGGGGTGCGGCTGTTCACCGCCGTGCAGCTGCCCGCCGTGATCCCGTCGGTGATCTCCGGGCTGCGGCTCGCGCTGGCCCAGGCCTGGCTGTTCCTGGTGGCCGCCGAGTTGCTCGGCGCGTCGATGGGGCTGGGCTATCTGCTCTCCATCTCGGGCACGAACGGCCGCATCGACCGCATCCTGCTCGCCATCATCCTGCTCGCTCTGCTCGGCAAGCTCACCGACGCCATCCTGGGCGTGTTCGAAAAGTGGGCCATCACCAAGTGGGCCTGACCGGCGCCCGCGGCACGCGTCAGGCGCCGCGGCACGCGGCAGGCGCCGCGGCACGCATCAGGCGCCGCGGCACGCGGTAGAGCCTGTGCCGCCGCGAACGACACCTGCCGCCGCGACAAAGACCTGCCGCGAGCGGCCACCGCCCGGCCGCGCAGGTTACGCCGCATTGCGCCGCTGCCTGCAATGGATGCCCGCGCTGCGTAGCGTCGAAAGCGCCCGATAGTCCGCCATCAGAACCAGCCGCCGGAGTGTGCCCATGCCGAACCTCGACACCAGCACCAGCACCAGCACCAGCACCAGCACCAGCACTCACGCCAACACGGACACCCACCCCCCGGCCACCCGCGCTGCCACCGCGGACTGGACCGACACCAGCGCCACCATCCGCAACCTCTCCACCGAGCACCGCCGCTACCCGGCGCCGGCCGCGTTCGCCGCGCGGGCCAATGTCGACGCCTCCTGGTACGAAAAAGCCGCAGCCGACCCGGTCGCCTTCTGGACCGAGCAGGCCAAGCGCCTGGACTGGGCCGAGCCCTGGCACACCGACCACACCTGGCAGCCGCCCGCCCCGGATGCCGACGGCGTCTTGAGCGTGCCGCGAGCGGAGTGGTTCGCCGGCGGAAAACTGAACGTGGCGGTGAACTGCGTCGACCGGCACGTGGCCGCCGGCCGCGGCGACAAGGTCGCGTTCCACTTCGAGGGCGAACCCGGCGACCGGCGCACCCTCACCTACGCCGACCTCGAAAGAGAGGTCGCCCGCGCCGCGAACGCGCTCACCGCCCTCGGCATCGAAAAGGGTGACAGGGTCGTCATCTACCTTCCGGTGATCCCCGAGACGATCATCATCACCCTCGCGGTCGCCCGCCTCGGCGCCATCCACTCCCTGGTGTTCGGCGGCTTTTCGGCCGAGGCACTGCGCTTCCGGGTGGAGGACACCGGCGCCAAGCTGCTCGTCACCACCGACGGCCAGTTCCGCCGCGGCCAGGCCGTGCCGGTGAAGGAAGCCGCCGACGAAGCCGTGTCGGGCACGAACCAGATCGAGCACGTGCTCGTGGTGCGCCGCACCGGCGACCTGACCCCGGACATCCCCTGGACGACCGGTCGCGACGTGTGGTGGCACGACACCGTCGACACGGCGTCCGCCACCCATGAGCCGGAGTTCTTCGACGCCGAGACGCCGCTGTTCATCATCTACACCTCGGGCACCACCGGCAAGCCGAAGGGCCTGGTGCACACCAGCGGCGGTTACCTCACCCACGCGTCCTGGAGCCACTGGGCCGTCTTCGACGCCAAGGACGACGACGTGCACTGGTGCACCGCCGACCTCGCCTGGGTCACCGCGCACAGCTACGTGCACTACGGCCCGCTCTCCAACGGCACCACCTCGGTGATCTACGAGGGCACCCCGAACACTCCGCACCCCGGCCGGCACTTCGAGATCATCCAGCGCTACGGCGTCACCACCTATTACACGGCGCCCACGCTGATCCGCACGTTCATGACCTGGTTCCCCACTGGATTGCCGAGCGAACACGATCTGTCCAGCATCCGTCTGCTCGGCTCGGTCGGCGAGGCGATCAACCCCGAGGCCTGGGTGTGGTTCCGGGAGAACATCGGCGCCGGCCACGCCCCGATCGTGGACACCTGGTGGCAGTCAGAGACCGGCGCCGCCGTGATGGCGCCGCTGCCCGGAGTGAGCACGCTCAAGCCAGGTTCGGCCCTGCGCGCCCTGCCGGGCCTGAGCGCCCTGGTGGTGGATGACGCGGGTCAGCCGGTTCCGCACGGCACCGGCGGCTATCTGGTGCTGGCCGGCACCTGGCCGGGCATGGCCCGCACGGTGTGGGGCAACCCGGAGCGCTACCGCGACTCCTACTGGGCACGGTTCGCCGAGCAGGGCTACTTCTTCTCCGGCGACGGCGCGAAGTACGACGATGACGGCGACATCTGGCTGCTCGGCCGGGTCGACGACGTGATCAACGTGTCCGGGCACCGGCTGTCCACCATCGAGATCGAGTCGGCACTGGTGTCGCACCCGGCGGTCGGCGAGTCCGGCGTGGTGGGCGTAGCCGATGCCACCACCGGCGAGGGCATCGCCGCGTTCGTGATTCCCGCGGTGGCCCCGGCAACGGATGACCCGGCCGCCTGGCTGGCGCTGGCGGCCGAGCTGGCCCCGCAGTTGCGGGCGCACATCACCCACGAGATCGGCGCGGTGGCCAAGCCCCGGGACGTGTTCCTGGTGCCCGACCTGCCCAAGACCCGCTCCGGCAAGATCATGCGCCGGCTGCTCGGCGACATCGTCGACGGCCGCCCGCTCGGCGACGTCACCTCGCTGCAGGACGACACCGTGCCCGGCCGCATCCAGTCGATCGTGGCTGCCGCCCGCGCCGAGCCATCACCCCGCGAAAGCGGTCGTGTGGCTGCCACCCCGCGCTGAGGCAGCACCACGGCCGCTCTCGCGGGCAGCACCGCTCGCGCGGGTCAGGGGCGGGCGGCCGCCGCGAGCACCTGGCGAACGGTGTCGGGGTGGCTGAGGATGCGGAAGTGCCCGCCGGTGTCGATTCGCACGTTCTCGGCGCCCGTCAGGATGCTGCCATCCGGGATGTGCGGATCGAACCGCCCGAACACCGACACGATCCGGTCGTTCAGCCGGGCATCGGCGCCGAGGGCGGCGAGCTGCGGGTCGGTGCCGGCGAACGCGCGCAGGCTGGGAGTAGGCATGTACCTGGCGTATCGCGAGCCGGAGAACGGGGTGCTCACCGCCACCATCCGCTCGACACGATCGTCGGGGTCAAGCTGCGTCATCAGGTACTTGCCGATCAGGCCGCCCTTGCTGTGCGCCACGATGACCAGGCGGTTCAGCTCGCGATCACGCAGGTACTCGGCCACGATCTCGGCCGACGGCACCACCGGCCGCCGGTTGGTGTGCAGCGGCGTCACCACGTGCACCGGATGCCCGGCGTCATGCAGCGCCTGGATCAGCGGCCGCATGAAGTGCCAGCTCTCGTAGATCCCCGGGATGATCAGCACCGGCGCCGCCTCGCCCGAGGCGTAGTCGTCGGGGTGCGTGCGGGCGAGGGCACCACGCACCTGGGCGAGAACGGCGTACCGGTAGTCCAGCAGCCAGGAGCCGGCGTTCCGCAGGCCGACGCAGAGCAGGCCCCGCGCCGACCGACCAGGCTTGCGGGTCATGGCGTGACTGGCTCACCATCAGGAGCGGCCGTGCGGGCGTACTCCCGGATGCCGGCCGCCGTGTCGACCGCGGCGCTGAAGTGCACGAGGTGGCGTCCGGGCAGCTCGAGCAGCTTCCCGCGTGCAGCCTGCGCGGCGAGGTGCACGCCCCAGTCGTGGCGTGACACCGGGTCGTCCTCTCCCCGGATCACCAGGGTCGGCGCGTACACCTCCCGCAGCCGCAGGTCGGTGCGGTAGGCGAGCATCGGCCGCAGGGTGGCGAGGTACCAGCGCGGACCGCACAGAAGGTAGTCGCGCACCACGATCATGGTGCCGTTGACAGGTTCCTTCAGGGTGTCCCGGCCGAGGGCAAGAGCCTGGCGCAGCGCCGAAGATCGGGTGGGGTCGGTGACACCACCGATCAAGACGAGGTGGGCGACCACTGTCGGGTGGCGCACGGCCGTCTCGGTCACGAACTGGGCGCCCATCGAATGCCCGACCAGTACGACGGGCCGCCCGCTCAGCATCGGCAGCAACTCGCCGAGGTAGTCGGCGTACTGCTCGATCGACACCCCGTCCGCGGGCTTGGGCGAGCGGCCGAAGCCCGGCAGGTCCACCGAGTGCACCGGGCCCGTGGCGGCCAGCTCGGCGTGCATCCGGTCGAAGTAACGGTGCGACATGCCGATGCCGTGCACCAGGACGAACACCGGCGCATCCGGCGCATCCGGACCCGGTGTCGAGCGCACAGTGACGGATGCGCCGCTCTCCGGCAGCAGCAGCTCACGCACGCGACCGTCTCCGCTTGCTCGACGTGGTCGTCGTGGGGACCTGCGGGTCATCGGGAGCATCGGTCACTCCTGCGGAACGCGCACGCGCAGGCCGCCGGGCAGCACCCGCGCCTTGAACGCCGTGGCGGTGCCGAAACCGTCGCCGTCGAGTTCGATCTCCTCGGGGTGGCTGAGCTTCACGGTGATCTGGCGGCCCTTGACGTAGTTGAGGGCCTCGACCTCCTTGGTCATCATGCGCCGGCCGAGCGGCGTGCGGCGCAGCACGCCGTTCTCCCACAAGACCTTGACGACGATCTGCACCCAGTGCACGAAGCCCTCCGGGCGCAGCATCAGCATCTCGAACTGCCCGTCGTCGATGACGGCCTCCGGCAGCAGCAGCACGTTGGCGGTGAGGGTACCGGTGTTGCCCACGATCACGGTGTGCGCGCGCACCGACTTGGTGGGGCCGCCGTCGAGGCTGTAGCGCAGGCGCAACTGGTTGCGGTCACGCAGGGCCGTGATGATCGCGCCCACATAGGCGAGCCAGCCGATCTTGGCCTTGAGCTCGTCGTTGGTGCTGGCGAGCATCTTGGCGTCCAGGCCCAGGCCGGCCATCACGAGGAACGCGTGCTTGCTGACGCTGTCGTCCTCGTGCCGGATCTCGATCCGGGCGATGTCGACCTTGCGGTCCTTGCCGCTGAAGGCCGTGCCGATCGAGTGTTCGAGGTTGTCGAGCGTGAGGTTGAGGTTGCGGGCCAGGAGGTTACCGGTGCCGGACGGCAGCAGGGCCAACGCCGCGTCACTGCCGTGCACGACCTCGGCCACCGCACGCACGGTGCCGTCGCCGCCGGCGGCGATCACCATGGTGGCGCCGGCATCGATCGCGGCCTGGGCTGCGCCCTGCCCCGGGTCTTCCTTGGAGGTTTCGAACCAGAGGGTCTCCCCCCAGCCGGCCTTGGCCTCTTCGGCGGCGACGGCGCGTTTGATGTCGTCGAGGTTCACCTTGATGGGGTTGTAAACCACGGCGGCCAGTCCGGCTGCGCTCTCCCGGGCGGGCGCGGCATCCGCGGTCGCGGTCTTGTCGTCGATCGGGTCGTCGGTCGGAATGTCGGTCGGAATGTCGGACGGTGTCGACATGCGCGCTCTCCTCAGGCAGATGAGCGGATGATTCCGCTCGGGTGAATCCCGCGGCAGCCGGCAGGCTCAGCGTGCGGGTGCACCAACGCTACACGCCTCGCTTGGGAAGGGTTCTGTGAGCCGCGCCGCGCCTGGCACCCGATCGCTGGGATGATGGAGGGGTGACTGCTGCCTCCCAGACTCCGCTGCCGGCCTCTACCCGCTCGCGGCGGGCCTCCCGGTTGGCCTGGCCCGCCTTCGGCATCGCCCTGCTGGTGATCCTCATCGACCAGGCCTCCAAGTGGTGGGCCGAGGCCGAACTCGCCGATGGCAGGGTCATTCCGGTGATCGGGGACATCATCCGTTTTGTGCTCGTCTACAACCCCGGCGCCGCATTCTCGATCGGCTCCGACTTCACCTGGGTGTTCGCGGTGCTCGCCGCCGGCGCCGTGGTGTGGATCACCATGCTCACCTGGCGGGTCGAGTCCCGCGGCTGGATGGTCGCCCTCGGCCTGCTGCTCGGCGGTGCCACCACCCACCTCGGTGACCGGCTCTTCCGCGAGCCCGGCTTCGCCCGCGGCCACGTGGTGGACTTCATCGGCTACGGCAACCTGTTCATCGGCAACGTCGCCGACATCGCGATCTTCGCCGGCGCAATCATGCTGGCGATCCTCACCGTGATGGGCGTGCACCTGCGCCGCCCGGATGCGGAGCCCGCCGAGGCCGGCGCCGCTGCCTCCACCAGCTCCTCCACACCGGAGGACCCCGACACCAGGCTGTAAGTCGACCCGGGCGATGCTACCGTCTGAGGCATGGACACGATGATGCTCGAAGGGGTGACCTTGCTGGCCGACGACGTGGCCGGCATGGCCGACTTCTACGAGCATGCGCTCGGGTTCGAGGTGACCGTGCGAGAGCCGGACTACGTGGCGCTCGGCGGCCCCATCGGGGTGCGGCTCGCCATCTTCCGGCGCGCCGGCATGGGAGCGCACACCCACGACCATCCGTCGTTCGTGGCGCCGCGAAGCGGCCAGGCCGTGGAGCTGAACTTCCAGTGCGGCACCCCGAACCAGGTGCGCACCCGGTTCGCCGAGCTCGTCGAGCGTGGAGCGGTGGCCATCGCCGCACCAGCGGAGCGCGACTGGGGGCACCTGACCGGCTTCTTCGCCGACCCCGAGGGCAACATCCATTCACTGTTCGCGGTGCTGCCAGCCTGACGCCGTTTCCGCGGCCGCGCCGCCGCCACCCCTAGGCTGGGCCCATGCGCTTCGGACTCTTCATTCCCCAGGGCTGGCGTCACGACCTCGTCGGCATCGACCCCGCCCAGCAGTGGGCCACCATGAGCGGCCTCGCCGCGCACGCGGATGCCGGCGCCTGGGAATCGATCTGGGTGTACGACCACTTCCACACGGTTCCGGTGCCCAGCGAGGAGGCCACCCACGAGGCGTGGACCCTGATGAGCGCCTTCGCCGCCACCACCAGTCGGGTGCGGCTCGGCCAGATGTGCACCTGCATGAGCTACCGCAACCCCGCGTACCTGGCCAAGGTGGCCTCCACGATCGACATCATCTCCGGCGGCCGCGTCGAGATGGGCATCGGCGCCGGCTGGTACGAGCACGAGTGGCGTGCGTACGGTTACGGCTTCCCGCGTGCCGGCGAACGCCTCTCCCGTCTCGATGAGGGTGTGCAGATCATGCAGCAGGCCTGGACCACCGGCACCGCCACCCTCGACGGCGAGCACTACCAGGTGGACGGCGCCATCGTGCGGCCGTTGCCGCTGCAGGAGGGCGGCATCCCGATCTGGATCGCCGGCGGCGGCGAGAAGGTCACCCTGCGCATCGCGGCGCAGTACGCGAACTACACCAACTTCGACGGCACCCCAGAGGGTTTCACGCACAAGAGCGACCTGCTGCGCGAGCACTGCGCCACACTCGGCACCGACTTCGACGCCATCGTGCGCTCGGCCAACTACAACACCGTGATCGGCCGCGACGAGGCCGAGGTCGCCGAACGGCTGGATGCCATCGAGGCCCGGGTCACCCCGTATCTCGGCGTCGAGGGCGCGGCGAGCTTCATGGCCGAGTACCGCAGCGGCGAGGCGCAGGGCGTGGGCACGCCCGAGCAGATCGTGGAGCGCCTGAACGACATGAAGCAGCGCGGCCTCGGCTACGCGATCCACTACTTCCCCGAGGCGGCCTACGACAGGTCCGGCCTGGAGCTGTTCGAGCGCGAGGTCATGCCGGCCCTGCTGTAGCGCTCGCCCGTCGCCCGCCCGCCCCTTCTCGGTGTCGGGCGGCGACGGATGCGATAATCGAACAGGTCGCGACAGCCTGCCAGGGCTGGTTCCGACCGAGAGTCCCGCGTGCACGACTCGGGCGGATACCAAACCCAGCGGCACAAGATCGGACACCATGTCCAGCACGAACACCCCCGACGGCGCCCAGAGCACCGAATCGGGAAGCATCAACACCCCCGCAGACATCCACTGGCGTGACGGCGACACCGAGCACACCGCCCGCTGGCACTCCGAGGGTGGCTGGCCGGCCCCCAAGCGTGTGGTCGTCGTCGACGACACCCTCACCGCGGATGCCGCGTACAGGCTGGCGAAGTCCGGCACCGGCCTGCTCTGGCAGGGCGACTTCCAGAACGCCCGGCAGTTGCTCACGGCGATGGCCCGTCGCGTTGACCGGCACCGACGCACTCCCAGCGACTCGCTCAAGGCCGCGTTCGAGGTGGGCCGCACCGAGGCCATGCGCCGCGCCCGGCTGTTGGGCCTGGTGCTCGTGTCCCTCGACGCCGACCACACCCTGAGCCTCCGCCGCGCCCCCGACGTGCGTCAGGCCTGCGATGAGGCGTACGGCCCCAGCACCACCGCGTCGGTCACCTCGCTCCGCGAACTGCTCGGCGTGATCGGCGCGCACGAGTGGCGCGTCAAGGGTGTGCCGGTCGCGGCGCTCGGCGCGAGCATCCACCCGCACTACGGCGTCTTCTCGCCGGTTCGCGGCGAATACCTCGACCTCGTCGCCACCGCTCCGCTGCCCGCGACAGGGTCGGCGTTCGACATCGGCACCGGCTCCGGCGTCATCGCCGCGATCCTGGCCCGCCGCGGCATCGACAAAGTGGTGGCCACCGACACGTCGGCGCGCGCGCTGGCCTGCGCCGGAGAGAACCTGAAACGCCTGGGCCTGGGCGACCGGGTCGACGTTCTCGACGCCGATCTGTTCCCGGCGGGTCGGGCCGACCTTGTGGTCTGCAACCCGCCCTGGCTGCCGGCCTCGGCCGCGACGAGCACCGACGCCGCCGTCTACGACCCCGACAGCAGCATGTTGCGCGGCTTCCTGGCCGGGCTCGCCGGGCACCTCACCGATGGCGGCGAGGGCTGGCTGATCCTCTCCAACCTGGCCGAGCTGCTCGGGTTGCGCTCCCGCAGCGCGCTGCTCGACCTCATCGACGACGCCGGCCTCACGGTGATCGCGCGCCTCGACACCCGCCCCACCCATCACAAGGTCGCCGACACGACCGACCCCCTGTATGCGGCCAGGGCCGCCGAGGTCACCTCGCTCTGGCGGTTGCGCCGGGCCTGATCCGCTCGACCCCACCGGCCGCCGGGCCCGACCGCGTCCTAGCCTGGCGGGCTCGACGTCTCAGTTTTTCCCATCATCCGCCACCTGGCCCACGGCCAGACGCCGTCCATCTCCACCTCGAGCGAGAAGCTCAGCAGCACCCGGATGATCACAATCGCCCCGAGCACCAGCACGCTCTCCACCGTGGGTTCCACCACGATGGTGCGGATGATGTCGGCCACGATCAGCACCTCCAGGCCCAGCAGAATGGCCCGGCCAAGCTCCCGGCGCATGGTCTGGTACGCCGTCGCCCGGGTGTCCGCGCGCAGCATCCGCGGGATGCCGGCTACCAGCGCCGCCAGCCCGCCGAAAACCATGATGGCCGCACCCACCACCTCGACCACTCGCACGGCCGCCTCGACCACTGCCTCGAACGTCATCCGCGCATCTCCCGCCGTCACCGTTGGCGCGAAGATACTCCCTCAACAGGCTCGACCGGCAGCAGCACAGGCGGAGAAATTCCCGAAACGCCGTCTGCGCGGGGAGCTCGGCCGGCGTTTCGGCGAAAAATTCCGCCTTTACGTCACCGGCCGTAGGCTGATCGACACCGCAGCGCACCACACAGTCAACCAGCAGGGATCCCGATGACCACACCCCGCCGTCCCGCCGGAACGGATGCGAGCGCGCACCCCCGCCTGCAGCGGAAGGTCGTTCGGGTGCTCATCCTCGGCCAGATCCTCGGTGGCATCGGCATGGGTGCCACGCTCTCGCTCGGCGCCCTGCTCGCCGCCCAGCTCTCCGGCTCGAACGCCTGGTCGGGCATGGCCGCCACGATGAGCACGCTGGGCGCGGCCCTGGTGGCCGTGCCGCTTGCCCGACTGGCCCAGGCCAGCGGCCGGCGCCGGTCCCTCGCCACCGGCGCCGGGATCGCCGGCGTCGGTGCCATCCTGGCCATCACATCCGTCGCGCTGGACACCTTCCCGCTGCTGCTGCTCGCCCTGATGCTGCTGGGCGCGGGCTCGGCCACCAACCTGCAGGCCCGGTTCGCCGCCACCGACCTGGCCGGCGCCACCACTCGCGCCCGCGACCTCTCGATCGTGGTGTGGTCGACCACCATCGGCGCGGTCCTCGGCCCCAACCTGTTCGGTCCCGGCGAGGTCGTCGGCGCGCAGCTCGGCCTGCCGCCGCTGACCGGGGCATTCGCCTTCTCCCTCGCCGCTCAGGTCGGTGCCGCCCTGGTCTACACGATCGGGCTCCGCCCCGACCCGCTGCTCACCGCCCTGTCGGTGCGCGAGGCGCGGCCGACAAGCACCCGGCAGCACGGCGGCCTGGCCATCGTGCGCTCCAACCCGCTGGCCCGTTATGCCGTGGTGGTCATCGCCCTCAGCCACGCCACCATGGTGGCGCTGATGTCGATGGCCCCGGTGCATCTCTCCGAGCATGGCGCCTCACTCACCATCGTGGGCCTCACCATCAGCCTGCACGTGGCCGGTATGTACGCGCTGTCGCCGCTGTTCGGCGCCCTGGCCGACCGGCTGGGCCGGGTGCCGGTGATCCTGGCCGGCCAGGCCCTGCTGTTGGCCGCGCTCGTGCTGTTCTGGCTCGCCGGCGAGAACGCCACCGCCATGACAGTCGGGCTGATCCTGCTCGGGCTCGGCTGGTCGGCATCCGTCGTGGCAGGCTCGGCGCTGATCACGGAGGCCGTGGGGGTGCACGACAGGTCGGCGCTACAGGGTTTCTCCGACCTGTCGATGAACGCCGCCGGCGCCCTCGGCGGGGCCCTCGCCGGCCCTGTCCTGCTGCTGGTGGGCTACTCGGGCCTCGGCGTTGCCGCCATGGCCCTTGTCGCGGTGGTGGTGGCCTGGTCGCTGCTGCGTCGCCCGGCACCCACGCTCAGTTGAGGCACTCAACGGTCGCTTATTAGGACAAAGTTCGTTTAATAGGATGCTTTGCCCGATTCGGTCCTAATAAACGCACTATTTCCTAATAAAACGGTGCGATTGCCTCCGGGGCACACCCACCACGCCGGCTACACGCTGGTGACGTCCTCCACCTCACCGACGAGCTCCTCGATGATGTCCTCGAGGAACAGCACCCCGGTGGCGACCCCGCTCGTGTCGAACGAACACGCCACGTGCGAGCCGGTGCGGCGCATGGCCGCGAGGGCGTCCTCGAGGTCGCTGTCTCGCAGCACTGTCGCCAGCTTGCGCACCCGCTTGACGGGCACCGGCTGCGCGAAGGCGTCCGGTCCGGTGAGGTCCATCACGTCCTTGAGGTGCAGGTAGCCGGCGGGCAACCCGGCCCCGTCGGTGAGGATGTAGCGGGAGAAACCGTGCTCGGCCACCGCCCGTTGCAGGTCCGCCGGCGATGCATGCTCGGGCAGGAATACGATGCCGGACAGTGGCACCTCCACGTCCAGGACCCGCTTGGTGGTGAACTCGAACGCCGCCGAGAGCGTGCCGGAGGCATCCATCAGCATGCCCTCACGGGTGGACTGCCGCACGATGCCGGCGACCTCGTCGAGCGTGAACGCGCTGGTGGCTTCGTCCTTGGGGGTCACCCTGAACAGCCGCAGCACCCCGTTCGCCAGCCAGTTCAGGCTGAAGATCACCGGTTTGAACACCGTGGCCACGAACACCAGCGGCGGCGCCAGGATCAGCGCGGCACGGTCGGGCACCGAGAACGAGATGTTCTTGGGCACCATCTCGCCCAGCACCACGTGCAGGAAGGTGACCAGGCCCAGCGCCACCGCGAACGCGATCACACCGATGGCCTCTGCGGAGAGCGACGTGAGGCCCAGCGGGATCTCGAGCAGGTGGTGGATCGCCGGTTCGGACACGTTGAGGATCACCAGCGAGCACACCGTGATGCCCAGCTGTGAGGTCGCCAGCATGAGCGTGGCGTGTTCCATGGCCCACAGGGTGGTCTTGGCGGCCTTGCTGCCCTGCGCGGCCAACGGCTCGATCTGCGAGCGTCGGGCCGAGATCACGGCGAACTCGGCGCCGACGAAGAAGGCGTTGACGGCCAGCAGCACAACGAGCCAGAGCAGCCCGGGAAGGTACTCACTCATGGGTCGGCCTCCCTTCACTAGCAGCGGTCACCGGGTCGAGGTCGGCCGTGGTTGCGGTGGGGGTGAGACGGATGCGCGAGACGCGGGCGCCGTCCATCCGCTCGACCCGCAGGGTGCCCACGTCGATGGGCACGGTGTCGCCCAGCTCGGGCATCCGGTCGAGCCGGTCGGTCACGAATCCGGCGATGGTGTCGTAGTCGCCGTCCTCGGGAACGGTGACGCCGATCCGCTCGAGCAGTTCGTCGGGGCGGAGGCCCGCGTCGAAGACGATGGAGCGGCCGGTGCGCACGATGCCGGGCTTGGCCCTGTCGTGCTCATCCTCGAGTTCGCCGACGAGTTCCTCCACGAGGTCCTCGAGAGTGACGATGCCGGCGGTGCCGCCGTACTCGTCGGACACCACGGCGATCTGCAGGCCCTGCTGGCGCAGGGTGCCGAGCAGCCGGTCGACGCCCATCGACTCCGGTACCCGCAGGGCGGGCAGCATGAGCTCGTCGGCCCGCACCAGGGTGCGGCGACCCAGGGCCACCGCGAAGGCCTGCTTGACGTGCAGCACGCCCAGGATGTCGTCGGTGTCCCGGCCGATCACCGGAAACCTGGAGAAGCCGGTGGCGCTGGCCAGGGTCACGACGTTCTCGGCGGTGTCGCCGGCCTGCACCGACGACATCTGCACCCGCGGGGTCATCACGTCGGCGGCCGAGAGCTCGGCGAACCGTAGCGTGCGGCCCAGCATTTCGGCGTGGTCGGCGTCCAGCAGCCCCTCCAGGGCCGACCGGCGCACCAGGAAGCCGAGCTCCTCGGCGCTGCGCGCGCCGGAGAGTTCCTCCTTGGGCTCGATGCCGACCAGGCGGATGAGGGCGTTGGCGGTGTTGTTGAACAGCAGGATCACGGGCTTGAACACCGCCGTGAACGCGGCCTGCATCGGCACGACGAACTTGGCCGTGGCCAGGGGAACGGCCAGGGCGAAGTTCTTGGGCACGAGCTCGCCGATCACCATGGAGAACAGGGTGGCCAGCGAGATGCCGATCACGGTGCCGAGCACGGGCACGACGCCCTCCGGCACCCCGAGGTCCGTCATCGGGCCGCGTAACAGCGAGCTGATGGCCGGCTCGAAGGTGTATCCGGTGAGCAGGGTCGTCAACGTGATGCCCAGCTGTGCACTGGAGAGGTGCGTCGAGGTGATCCGCAAGGCCTTGATGGTGGGGCCGAGACGTCTCTCGCCGCGGGCCGCTCGGGCCTCGAGCTCACTGCGGTCGAGTGTGACGAGGGCGAACTCGGCTGCGACGAACACGCCGGTGCCGAACGTCAGGATGAGCCCGAGGCCCAGCATGATCCATTCGTTCACGAGGTGGCTCCCTGTGCCCGGAAGTTCTGTGTCCGAAAAGCTTCGGGGCGGGCAGGGAGCAAGGGTTTGTGCGTGGGAGGGTCATCCATAGTCACTCGAGCCTAGGGCCGCTCCCTGTACAAACGCACAGGATCACCCGCCGCCGGGTCTGGCGGATAAAACCTTGCACCGTTAGGTTTGTTCCAGCAGAAGAATCAGGCACTTACTTCCAAAGGAGCACGTATGTCCAGCACGCCCTCGGTCCAGCTCTACACCGTGAGGGATGCCATCTCCGCCGACCTCCAGGGGGCCATCGCCCGCGTCGCCGACATCGGCTTCACCAAGGTGGAGCCGTACGCGTTCGTCGACCGCGCGGATGAGTTCGAGAAGGCGTTCGCGGCATCCGGCATCTCGGCGCCGTCCGGACACGCACCCGTCATCGATTCCGACGACCCGGCCCGCACCTTCGACGCCGCCGCACAGCTCGGCATCGGCACGGTCATCGACCCGTTCATCCCGAGCGATCGGTGGCAGACCGCTGACGACGCCGCCAGGATCGCCGACCGCGTGAACGAGCTCCAGGTGCAGGCGGCCGCTGTCGGCCTGGGCTTCGGCTACCACAACCACCAGTGGGAGTTCGCGAACAAGGTCGACGGCCGCAGCATCTACGAGCTGTTCCTCGACGGCCTCTCCCCCGACGTGGTCCTCGAACTCGACACCTACTGGTCGACCGTCGGAGGCGCGGACACCCCGGAGCTGCTACGCCGCCTGGGCGACCGAGTGCAGTTCCTGCACATCAAGGACGGCCCGGTCCAGGGCGACATCGTCACGACGCTGCCCGGCAGCGACAGTGCCCTGAACGTGTCCGATGCGCTCGTCACCGCCTTCAGCAGCCAGCTGCCGGCCGGCAGCGGCGACGTCGGCGTCGCCGCCATCCTCGAGGCCGCGCCGTACGCCCTGCGCGTGGTGGAGTTCGACGGCTACGCGGGTGATGTCTTCGAGGGCATCGCGGCGTCGTTCGCCTGGCTCGCGGAGAACGACAAGTGAGCCGCACCGGACGCGTCGGCGTCGGTGTCATCGGCGCCGGCGTCATCAGCGGCACCTACCTGGAGAATATGACGGCGTTCGCCGACCTCGACGTGCTGTTTGTCGCTGACCTCGACCTCGATCGCGCCCAGGCTCAGGCCGAGGCCTACGGGGTGCCCGGACACGGGTCCGTCGAGGACCTGCTGGCCAGGGACGACATCGAAATCGTCGTGAACCTCACCATCCCCGCCGTGCACACCGCGGTGGGTGAGCGCATCATCGCCGCCGGCAAGCACGTCTGGAGCGAGAAGCCTCTCGCCCTTGACCACGACTCCGGCGCGGCACTGCTCGCCGCGGCGGACGCCGCGGGACTCCGCGTCGCCTGCGCGCCGGACACCGTGCTGGGTGCGGGCATCCAGACCGCCATGCGGGCCATCAACCGCGGCGACATCGGCGAGCCGCTGACGGCAACCACGATGTTCCACGTTCCCGGCCCCGACGCCTGGCACCCGAACCCCGAGTTCCTGTTCGCGTACGGCGCCGGGCCGCTCTTCGACATGGGTCCGTACTACGTCACGACGCTGGTGCACGCGTTCGGCGCCGCCAGCCGGGTCGGCGCGGTGTCGTCCACCTCCAGCGCGGTCCGCACCATCGGCAGCGGGCCCCGCGCGGGCACCGAGTTCCCGGTTGAAGTGCCGACCCATCACGCGGCGGTCATCGCGTTCGCGGGCGGTCAGTCCGCGCAGTCCACCTTCAGCTTCCAGAACGCCCTGCCGCGGATGGGTTTCGTTGAGATCAGCGGCACCGAGGGCACCCTGGTGCTGCCGGACCCGAATACCTTCGAGGGCGAGTCCACCCTGTGGCGGTTCGGCCACGAGGAGCCGACCACGATCGCCGCGGTCGGGTCCACCTATGGTCGCGGGTCCGGCGTGCTCGACCTGGCGCGGTCGATCCGGGCCGGCGTTCCCGAGCGGGCCAGCGGCGCGGTCGCGGCGCACGTGCTCGATGTGCTCCTGGCTGTGTCCGAGGCCGCAGAGACCAGCACCACGGTCGATGTGGCGTCAAGCGTCACCCAGCCCACGCCGCTCGCCGAAGACTGGGATCCCGCGGCGGCCACCCTGTAGCGCGCTCCGCACCGCGAACTGTGACCTAAGCCCCAGAAACGCGGGCTTTTCGGGTTCAGCTCACAGTTCGCGTGCGGGCCAGCGCGATCACGGCCTCGACGTGGGCACCCATGTCGCGGGTCTCGTCGAACATCCACTGCACCTGCATGCCGTCGCTGACGGCCATCAGAATCGACGCGAACACCTCGGGGTCCACCGAGGCGTCCAGCCGGCCGGATACCTGCATCCGTCCCAGCCCCGCCGCGATATTCCGGCGCGAGTGCGCGTAGCGTTCCCGGAAGTAGTCGTGCGCGGGATGCGCGGGGTCGGTCGCCGCAGCGGCAGACAGATTGGCGAACATCTGCACCAGCCCGGGCACCTCGGCGTTGTGCCGGATCAGCGCCGCGAAAGTGGCCGCCGGGTCCGGGTCCTCAGGATCCTTCGCCGCGTCGATCTCGTCCCGGGTGCGGAGGATGGCCACCCAGAGGTCGTCCTTGGACTCGAAGTAGTGCAACAGGCCGGCCTGCGTGAGCCCCACCGCGGCGGCGATGTCCCGCACCGAGGTCTGGTGGAAGCCCTGCCGAGCCACGAGCGCCAGGGCGGTCTCGAGGATCTCGGCACGCTTCGCGACGCCTTTCGGGTATCTGCCCAGGGTCGCCATTTCCCAAGGCTACCGACCTTCCGCGAACCGTGAGCAAAGCACCCAAAACCCGACGCAAAGTCATACGGTCGTAGCAACGCTCTGATTCAAGGAGTGTTGGATGGTCAAGCTTTTTCCGGCGGGAACGCGGACGAGGTTCGTGGATTTGGTCTG
>NZ_SOFZ01000003.1:0-35582 GCF_004402435.1 Cryobacterium sp. TMB1-7 | reverse complement strand
GGTCGTGATGGAGGCCTACGTCCACGGTGTCTCGACCCGGAAAGTCGACGACCTGGTCAAGGCGCTCGGCGCTGACACCGGGATCTCCAAGTCGGAGGTGTCCCGGATCTGCGCGGTGAAGAACGAGCCGACGCGCAGCCTCGGGATCTTGGCGGCCTGAGACCACTAACCCTTTGAGTCAACTGAACTAGGGCCGGTCCCAGTCTAAGTTTGCTCGAAAAAATAGACAGTTTCCATCCGTACGAATGCACCCACGGTGTCGAAGCAAACGCCGCTTTGACGGCGCCGGAGCATCTGCTCCGGACGTCTCTACGTGGTCAAGCGGGCAGGACTGCCCGACGAGGAGTGCCATGAGCACCAGCTGGAAGATCAGGCGCGGAACGAGCGGGAACGCCGCGGCACCGAAACGCTCCCGATTTCGCGCTGCGTGGACGTTGGCGGGAAACACGACGATGAGGAACACGAGCAGGCAGATACCGGCAGCCAGCCGGGTCTGCGACAGGAGCAGGCCGATACCTCCTGCGATCTCGCAGAGCCCGGTGAAGATCACAAGGTTTCGACCGCTCAGCAGTCCGCGGCCGCGTAACCGCGGCGGGATCATGGCGACCATCGTGTGCTGCATCAGCGGCACAAAGTGACCGACGCCCATTGCCACGAAGACAAGGGCGAGCACGCCCCGCATGATCCACTGGAGCGATTCGGGGAGGGAGTCATCCAGAACCCACTCGATTGTCAACGCCGACCCAAAACAGGGCCAATAGTGCCGTTTGAAAACAGGACCACTATGTGTGTTTCTACTATGCCGTATCGGGCGCGGTCTGGTGGCTTTTGAGCCGGTAGCTGGTGCCCTTGAGGCTGATTACGTCGGCGTGATGAACGATGCGGTCGATCATCGCGGAGGCGACGGTCGGGTCGCCGAAGACCCCGCCCCAGTGCCCGAATGACAGGTTGCTGGTCATGATCAGCGACGCGTGTTCGTAGCGGCTCGCGACGAGCTGGAAGAACAGGCTCGCGGCGTCCTGGTCGAATGGAATGTAACCGACCTCGTCGCAGATCAGGACGCTGTAGCGGCGCAGCCGGGTCAGCTCCGCGGCGAGTTTCCCGCGGGAGTGGGCGTCTTGAAGGCGGGCGACCCAGCCGGTTGCGGTGTCGAACAGGACGCGGTGGCCGTGTTTGGCGGTCTGAACGCCCAGTGCGACGGCGAGGTGGGTCTTGCCGGTGCCGGGCGGGCCGAGGAGGACGACGTTCTTCGCCTCGGTCACGAACGTGCTCGTGCCCAGGTGCGCGATCAGGTTCCGGTCGGCGGAGGGCTGGTGATCGAAGTTGAAGTCCTCCAACGTCTTGTGCCCCGGGAACCGGGCGGCCTTGATTCGCAGGGCTGCGCCGGAGGCCTCGCGTTCGGAGACCTCGCGGGAAAGGACCGCGGCGAGGTATTCCTCGTGCGACCAGCCGGCATCGCGGGCCTGATCGCCCAGGCGCCGGAACGCGTCGCCGATCCTCGGGGCGCGCAGCGCGCGGGCGTAGTACTCGATCTGAGATGCTGCGGTGCTCATGCGATCAGGCTCAGATCAGTCAGGCCACGACCGGTGTCAACGCCGAACACGTCGTCGTAGGACGAGAGGCTGGCCGTCTCTACGAACGCGACGTGAGCCTGGGGTCGTTGATCGCGGCGCAGCGTCTGGAACTGGCGCCGCAACACGGCCGCCTGGGCGACGTGGTCGGGGTCGGTGACGGTCAGCTGCCTGGCCCACGCACGGTCGTGGGAGGTGACGGTGACGCCGTTATGGGAGACGTGGATGCGCTCGAGGTCAGCCGTCACGTCCACGAGCCGGCCGATCAGCGCCGGCGCGACGGAGTAGTCGTTCGAGTGCACCCGAACGTAGTAGTCCCGGGGCAGCCGAACCGTGTTGCGAAACAACACGTCCGGGACCACGGATGAGAGTGGGCGCATCGCGGCCCGGTCCTGGGCGATCAGGTCGATCGGCCTAGCCCGCCGGGAGCGGGAGTGCCGCGCGTTGGCGATCGGCAGCCAGGCCGCCATCTGCTCGTTGAAGTCCTGCGGTGAGGCGAAGTCGCGGCCCGGCATGAACGACGAGCGGAAGAACCGGTTGCGGCGCTCGACCATGCCCTTGGACTCCGGGTCTCGCGCCTTGAGGAGCTTGATCTCCGTGCCCAGCGTCCCGGCGAACGCGGCCGTGGGCTCGGTGAGTTTGCCGCGGCCGATACCGGTCTCGTTGTCCCAGAGCAGCCGTTTCGGCACCGCGTGGGCGGCTTGCAGCAGGGACCACATCCCGCCGAGCAGATCGGGTGTCGTCCGCGACGGCAACATCAGCGCCTGGAAGAACCCGGAGAACGTCGACGTCATCACCAGCACCGGCGGCATGCCCTCTTGCCCGTGTCCCAGCGGCAACGGCTCGTGCGGGAACCACAAGTCGCACTGGACCTGCCGGCCCGGCTCGTGAACGAGGCGGTCCGCGGGATCCGGCGCCACGTACTCCGGCCGGACGCTGGCGACCTTCTCGCGGAACACTGACGCGGACCCAGGCCAGCCGACGCGCTCGGCCAACGTCGAGGCCGGCATCGTCGGCGTCACGGCCAACAACGCCCGAACCTGCGGGGCGAACGCATCGAAACTCGACCCAACCGCGGGCCGCTGATACTTCGGCAGCCGGTCTGATTCCAGCGCCCGCTCCACCGTTCCCCGCGAGACGCCGACGAGCCGGCCGATCTCCCGCTTCGAGTACTCACCCGTCGAAAACAGTTGGCGTATCTTCGCCCAATCGTCCATATTGATCACCTTCCATACTGGTCGGTGGTCCTGTTTTCAATCGGCGTTGTTGGTCCTGTTTTCGGTCGGCGTTAACATCGATCGCAGAACGTGAGCCGAGCATGTATTCATGCGCCTCTTCCGGTATTCCGCGGAGCGTGAGGCGTTGGTTGTAGATAATCGTGGACTTGTCCCATGCTCCGGCCTTGCTCTTCCGCTTTGGTGGTGACAATCGACGAGAACGAAGTCCAACTGGAAGTCCTGCGCGAGCAAATCTTTAGAGTGCTGAGTTCCGCACAAACGGTCAAACAATGTGAACATCCGTGCACGGATTCAAGATCACCCACCCAACGATCCATCCCCGTCCAACCGAACCAGCGACACGTTCACGGCGGCGCACCCATATTGCATCCGAGTCCGGACATGAGAGCCGTCCCTCTTCGGGGTCCCGCCTGCTCAGCCAGGCTAGAGCCAGCGGGCTGGTCTACGTCCAGATCAGCTTTCCACTGAACGCGACGAGCCGGGTGGAGTAGCTAATCTTGGACAGCTTCCAGGTCACCGCGCAGGTCGTTCCGGTGCCCGGTCCAAATGATGTCGAACAGTTGGGGCGCGTGGCCTTCTCGGTTGCACGGATTCACGGCGAGTTCTTCGACTCGAACATAATCATGGGTATCGCCTGAAACAGCATGAATGCGGTCAACCGCCGCGTGAGCCCCAAATGCACCCACAACGCCCAGATCGCCCTTCTCCAAGGTGCCCAGCCACCTATACGTCGGCCGCTATCCCGACGTCGACTCCGAGGTGCTCAGGACGCCGGGGTCGTCGGCGGCGTCGCGACGGGCGTCCATCGCGCGGATGCCTCAACCGACAGCATCCCGCTCAACGATCGCGGGGCTGGCTCGGAACTGTCCGGGCTGCGCTGCACCCGTCGGTGCATCTGCGTGCTCGGGCAGGTCCAAGCAAGACAGCCTCAGCGGGCGACCTGTTCATCAACGACAGCGCCGCCCCGGCGGCCGAGTGCAGGACGGCGGCCAGCCGGAACGCCACTGCGGTGCGTGGCGACCGGCGGGCCGACGTGTCAGTGCTTTTGCACGTACCTGACGGGAGCGGGCAGTCCGCGCGCAACGCGCACGGAGCGAGAGAGCCGCTCGATCGACTTGAGGGCGTCGAGAACGTCGTCTGCCGTGACTACGAACGGCATGTTGTGGATTGTCTCGCCCGGCAGGGTTGAAGCCGTTGCGATGGCCCTCAGTTCTTTCTCGTCGTCTAGGCCCAGACCGATCTCCGTCAGCGTGGTTGGCAAACCGACGCGAGTGGTGAACTCGATGAAGTCTTCCACCTCGGTGCGTGGCGCGCCCTCAAGGACGAGTTGGGTCAAAGAGCCGATGTTCACCTTCTGACCGTGGGTGAGCCCGTGGGTCTGCGGCGCCGCCGTCAGACCGTTGTGGATGGCGTGGGCCGCCGCTAGGCCGCCCGACTCAAAACCAAGCCCGGACAATAGGGTGTTAGCTTCTACCAGCTTTTCGAGAGCAGGAGTGACCAGGTTGTCACGCACGGCGTCGAGTGCGGGAAGGGCATTTTCCCAGATGACGTCCCACGACAACTTGGCCAGCGCGGTTCCAGTTTGGGTCGGTAGCCCACCGGCCATCGTGGTCGCATTGGCAGTCGCCGTGGCCCGGGCTTCGAGCCAGGTTGCCAATGCGTCGCCGATACCGGCGATGAGGAACTCGACCGGCGCATTGGCCACGATCTGGGTGTCGATAAGCACAAGGTCGGGATTGCGGGGGAAGAACCGGTACTCGACGAACTCGCCCTCCTCCGTGTAGATCACCGAGAGTGCGGAGGTGGGTGCGTCGGTCGATGCCACGGTGGGCACGCTGACCCAGCGAATTCCGGCCAGGAAGCCGGCGGCCTTGGCTGAGTCGATCGTGCTTCCGCCACCCACGCCGATGATCACGTCGGACTTGGTTGCGCGGATCTTCTCGACCAGCGCGTCGACTGCGGCCGCGGTCGCGAATCGGCCGAACTCGACTCGTTCAACGCGGAGGCCCGCAGTGGCGAAGCTCGCCGACACCTGCTCCCCTGCGAAGCCCCACACGACGTCATCAGCGACGATCACGGGGGCGGATCCGATCTGAGCCACAAATTCGCCGAGGCGATCAATCGCTCCCTTGCCCTGGACGTAACGTCCGGGGCTCATAACTGTGCGGATTGGAGTGGTCATCGTAGACCTTCTTCCTGGTTGAACTGCGTCTACATCTTTGTGGGACGGTAGCGGTGAACCGGTCTTCCGGGTCACAGATTTCACACTACGCCCGCCGATCCGGCCGAAAACGGGCGTCCTACGCCGAGCGGCCGAGCGAACGCACCTTCGAGCGGATTCTGGCACGTTCGCCCAATCCGAGATCAAGGCCCACAAAATCAGTTTCAAGGCGTAAACACGCGTCCGAAGCCATATTTCCTGAATGCTATTCAGCATTTTTGGACGATGGGTTCCAATTTTGGAAACCATCGATGCACGTCTGTGCAAATCGGACGCTCGTGAGCGGCCCGGCACCAGCAGATGCCCGCCGAGCCGCCGGGGATACGCTCGAGTCAAGCGATCGTCCAACGATTCGGCGGGCATCTTCCGGAGCAGTACAGCAGTCCGGGTCCCCACCGGATTAGCGGGTTGTTTCGGGCTCGCTACACCCGTGTCGGCTCAAGCAGAACAGCGGCGGCGGACCGGGCCGCGTCGGCGCTACCGGCGGCAACCGCGGCGATCGCGGCATCCCGGCATTGATTCAGCGTCACGCCACGCAGGAACTTCGCCGCGCCACCCAGGGCGCGCGGAGACATCGACAGGCTGGTTGCCCCGAACCCCACCAGGACGGCGGCGAGCATCGGATCTGCCGCGGCCTCTCCGCAGACCCCGACCGGCTTACCAGCCACCACACCGGCCTGGCAAGCCTCCCGGATCATCCGCAGGACCGCTGGCTGCCAGGGGTCGTTGAGCAGGGCGAGCTCTCCCATCAGCCGATCGGCCGCCATAGTGTATTGGGCAAGGTCGTTGGTCCCCAGACTCGCGAAGTCCACCCGTTCGAGGATTGAGCTCGCGGTGATGGCGGCGGCAGGAGTCTCGATCATCACACCCACGTTGTGCAGGCCGTGCGCGGCACATCGGGCCGCAAAATCCGCAGACTCGTCGACGGTCGCGATCATGGGAGCCATGACACCGACGACGGCGTCCTCTGCAGCCACCGCCGTGGCGATGGCCCGCAGCTGGGTGTCCAACAGTTCAGGGCGCTGCCACGCGGTGCGATACCCCCGGATGCCGAGGGCAGGGTTGACCTCGTCCGCGGCCGTGACGAAGGCGAGCGGCTTGTCGGCGCCCGCATCCAGTGTTCGAATCGTCACTTTCTTCCCAGGGAATGCGGCAAACACCTGACGGTAGGCGGCGACCTGTTCGTCCAGTCCCGGAGCTTCGGCGTGGTCGAGGAAGCAGAATTCGGTGCGGAAGAGGCCGACTCCCTCGGCATTCGCCTCGATCGCGGCGGCAACGCTGTCCGGCGAAGCCACGTTCGCGAGGAGCTGCACACGGTGCCCGTCTCTGGTCGCTCCCGCGCCGTCGAAGGTGACCACCCGGCCGACCTGACCCTCAGCTCGCACCACCTGCTCGTCGGTGGGGTCCACGACGATTTCACCGGTCGTGCCGTCGACGATCACCACGCTCCCCTCGGGCAGGTCCATCGCATCCCGGGCCGCCACCACGGCGGGTAGGCCGAGGGCACGCGCGAGGATGGCCGTGTGGGAGGTCGGGCCGCCTTCGACGGTGACGATCGCCCGACACACTTTGGGGTCGATCAGCGCCGTGTCGGCGGGCGCCAGGTCACGGGCCACGAGCACATATGGCTCGGAACGATCCGGCAGGCCCGGTGCCGGACGGCCGAGCAGCTCAGCCACGATGCGGTTGCGCACGTCGTGCAGGTCCGGGATGCGCTCGGCGAGGAGCCCGCCCTGTTCGCTGAAGAGCGACGCGACCTCACCCACGGCCGCCCAAACGGCGCGCTCTGGAGTGTGACCCTGCTTGGTCACCCGGGAAACGGCCGCATCGATCAATCCGGGATCGGCCGCCATCAGCGCCGTCGCTTCCAGAATTCCCTGCGCCGCTCCGGTGACCCGGACCGCCTTGGCCCTGAAGGCCAGGGCAACGGATGCCGCGGCAGTTACGATTCTCTCCGCGGCCGCCTCCCGTTCGCGCATAGAGAGTTCGGCTGCCGGTCCGGGTTCACCCATCGGCTCCTGCATCCGCACGATCGGACCGACGGCGAGGCCAGGACTTACGCCTAGCGGCCGGTTCGACGCCGCCTCGGTCGAGGGCGGTGCCTCCGGTTGCGGCGCGGGCAGTGCCGGAATGGGCGCGGGAGCGTTTGTGGTCTCCAGTTCCCCGAAGCCCTTGCAGACCAGGTCGCTCACGGCCTCGAGTGCCGCCACGGCCTGTCGTCCGGCCGCTGCGACAGAGATCGTGTCGCCCTTCCGGGCGCCGACGGCCAACAGTGCCGTCGGGCTGTTGGCCGGCACAGGGGGCTTGCCGGTGCGGAGGTTGGCGACCGTCACCGTCGCCTCAAATGCGCTGATGGCGGTGACGAGCATCGAAACCGGTCGCGCGTGCAGGCCGTGGGGGTTCAGCAGCATTACCTGGATCGTGTGTTCCGCCGCCGGGCCGGAATCGGCCGGACGGCCGGCCGGCTCCTCGTCGCCTAGGTGGCTCTGCTTGGCGCGGAGGGCGCCTCGGGCCTCACGTTCCACGTCGTCGAGGGTGGCGCCACCCGCCGCTCGCACGACTGCCGCCATTAGACCCTCAACGAAGGGAGCGCTGCTGAGCCGGACGGGCACATCGGGGTCGTCCGAGAATTCCAGCGCCATTTCCGCGCTCATCACAGCCGATCCTAAATCCATCATCACGAGCACGCCCTCGGGAGAGGACACCTCGGCGATGGCCTCGGAGACTTTGAGCGCATCCGTTCCGATGACGCCTTCGCTGGCACCGGCCGCGATTGCGATGGCCGGCCCGTTGACCCCGACCATCTCCACCGCGAGGTCCACTGCTGCCTGCGCCAGACGGGGGCTGTGCGATACAACTACGATTCCTATCACGATCTACTCCTCGTCGAGGATCTCGGCCAGCGCTTGGAAGAGCAGCGACGTCGACGCGGCTCCCGGATCGACATGACCGATGCTGCGCTCCCCCAGGTAACTTGCCCTACCCTTGCGGGCGAGCAGAGGTTCAGTGGCATCCCGCCCCGTTCGGGCGGCGGAGTAGGCAGCACGGGCTGCTGAAGAAATATCGGAAGACACGATAAGAGCGGCATCGAACGCGTCGAGCGCGGGAGCAAGAACGTCGAACATGGTCTTGTCCCCCGCCTCAGCCTTGCCGCGGGCAACGACACCATCCAGCCCTGCACGGAGGGCCGCCGCCAGGCCGGACGCGTCCAGAGCCTTGACCGGTCCTGCCGTGGTACCGATCCGCAGGAAAAAGGTGCCGTACAGAGGGCCGCTGGCGCCACCCACCGACGTCACCAGGGTCATTCCCACGCCCTTGAACAGTTCGTCAACGGTGCCAGCCGGCGAAGCCTGGATTCTCTCGAGGACCGCACCCATGCCACGGGTCATGTTCGAGCCGTGGTCCGCGTCGCCGATGGCCGAATCCAGTTCGGTGAGGTAAGCGACCTTCTCAGTCACCAAATCGCGAAACCGGGTCAGCCAGCCGGTGAGCTGATCAAGGTCGATCGTGTCATTCGTCATGGTGTTAGATCCCCCAGCGCATTCCGGCGGTGTTTACCGGTGCGTCCCACAGATGAAGCAGGTCTTCGTCAGCCTTGAGGATCGTGACAGAGCAGCCCGCCATGTCCAGCGCCGTAATGTAATTGCCCACGAGAGAGCGGGCGACCGTGATGCCGGCAGCGTCGAGGATCTTCCGGACTTCGGCGTACATGACATAAAGCTCGATCAACGGGGTACCGCCTAGCCCATTCAGCATCACGATCGTCGGGGCCCCGGTGAAGTCCAAGTCGGCGAGGATCGGCTCGACGAGTTGGCGGGCTACCTCAGCGGCCCCGGCCAACGGCACGCGGAAGCGTCCCGGCTCCCCGTGAATGCCCACGCCGATCTCCATCTCGTCTTCGGGGAGCTCGAAAGTTGGTTTCCCGGCCGACGGGACTGTGCAGCTGGTGAGGGCAACTCCCATGGAGCGACCGGACTCATTGACCTGGCGGGCCACCGCGGTGACGGCGGCGAGGTCGCGGCCTTCCTCAGCGGCCGCACCCACGATCTTCTCGAGCAGGACCGTGGTGCCCACACCCCGGCGGCCTGCGGTGAACGTTGAATCCTCGACCGCCACGTCGTCGTTAACGACCACAACTGCAACCGTGATCCCGGTCTCCGCCGCCGCGAGTTCCGCGCCCATTTCGAAGTTCATCACGTCACCCGTGTAGTTCTTGACTATGTGCAGCACGCCCGCTCCGCTGTCCACAACCTTCGTCGCCTCGAGCATCTGGTCGGGCGTCGGCGAGGTGAAGACCGCTCCAGCGCAGGCCGCGTCAAGCATGCCCACACCGACAAAACCGCCGTGGAGCGGCTCATGACCGGTACCTCCACCCGAGAGCAGGGCAACTTTGCCTACTCTCGTTGGGGCTGCCCGATAGATGATGCGGTTGACGTGGTCGACGCGAAGTTCCGGATGCGCGGCCGCCACGCCGATAAGGGAATCGGCCAGAACCGTCTCCGGGGAATTGATCAGTTTCTTCATGTTGAGACCTCCAGGTTTACCTTCATGTTTGCTCTCCGTTGAACTTTTCGAGGTGGATCCGCGAGACGCGTTCGCCCGCAACTCAATACAAGCCACAGAATGCAATTCGACAATGTCGAATATCCTCCGGAAGGATGGTGGATGTCAACACGGGTTATGAAGAAGTGTCAATGGCGCAGCATACTGAAGAGATCAACCGGAGGTGCAGATGTGATTCAAGCCATCGATCGTGCGGCGAAAGTGCTGTCATCGTTGCAGGGCGCACGCCACCTCGGCATCACCGAACTCTCCGCCGAACTGGGGCTGCCGGTCTCGACCGTGCACGGCATCGTCAAATCGTTGCAGGGCCACGGCCTTGTCGCGCAGGAGCCCGGCGGCAGCCGGTACTTGCTCGGCCCGGCCCTGCTCAAACTCTCGAATGTCTACCTCGACACGCTCGATGTGCGCGCGCGGGCCATGCGCTGGACCGTCGAACTCGCGCGCAGAACCGGACTGTCCACGCGTTTGGGAGTACAGCTGTTCGACGAGGTCATCGTCATCCATCACAACGAGCGCCCTGACGGCAGCCAGCAGATGCCCGAAACGGGCCTGTCCATCCCTGCCCACGCCTCGGCAATGGGCAAAGTTCTCCTCGCGTATAGCCCGGAGTACACCTCCGAATTGCTGGGGCGAACCCTCCGCAGTCTCACCGGCGCCACGATCACCGACCCAGCCCAGCTCGCCATGCAGTTAACCTCGATTACGGAACACGCCATCGCCACCGAAGAGGACGAGGCGGTGCTGGGTGAGTCGTCGGTCGCGGTGCCCGTGGTGGACACCCGCGGCACTGTCATTGCCGCGGTCGCTGTTGTCGTTCCGACGAGCGAGTGGCCTCCTGAATCCAGCGTGCTGAATAGCTTGCGCGAAACGGCCCGAAACATCTCCCGGGAACTCGGCGCCAGCACCTGGCCGCCGAGGGCACCCCAACCAGCCGTCGTCGCGCATTCAGAGCCGTGAGAGCGACTCGCCGGCCATGGTGTCGAACATGAGTTCGCTGCGTTCCTGCGGCGGCACTGGCGCCAGATCTGGTCCACAAACTCGCTGGAACGGGTGAACAAATCAAACGCCGCACCGACGTCGTCGGCGTGTTTCCCAACGCTGCAGCTCTGTTGCGCCTGGCCGGGTTGGTTTTGATCGAGCAGCACGACGAGTGGGGAGCTGGCGAACGACGCTACTTCTCCGAAGCATCCATGCTCGAGCTGGCCACCAGGAACAGCTCCATCGAGGTCCTCGACGGGGCAATCAGCACGGATATCGACCCAGCCTGGCGAGTGCACGCCCTCCGGGGCGATGACGGTACCGCCGGAGATCATCATCGGTGCGGCCGGGTCCCGGCGGTTTCCGCCAGGTGAGTTGGAGCTCGCGGTCGGGAGAATTCCGGCCGGGGTGAGGGTGAGCGGGGTCATGACTATTGCTCCAAGGGTTCCGGTAAATCGAAGCAATCATGCCTTGTCTGTTGATGCGGGTCCCTGGGAGGTCAGGAGACATGATCCTCATCATCGTGGGGTATTTGTTGAGGAGAATCGGAATTCTGGTTGGAAACAAAGGTTGATTTGATCAGATGTGTGTAGTGGGGCAGTTCGATCTTGTCAGCCGGTGGTGTAAAAATCTTTTCGCCCAGTGCGCTGAATGCGCGGGTTGCGCCGAGTTTGAGCGCAGCGTTGTAGACCGCCAGGCCGGGTCGGGTTTTGGGGTTTGCTATGCGGGGGGCACCGGGTGGCAGTTGTTGGGCTTGGTGGACGTATGGCCTCATGAGGCGTTCGTAGTTTTGGTTTGCGGTATCGGTGTCGTGGGGATGGGATGCGAGTTCTCCGGCCAGCACGTACGCGCCGACGAGGGCCAGGCTGGTGCCCATGCCGCTGATGGGTGAGGCGCAGTAGGCTGCATCGCCAAGTAGTATCACTTTGCCTTTGGACCAGCTCGGGGCGTGTACTTGTCCGATGTAGTCCAGATACATGTCCTCTGCGCTTTCGAGACCTTCTAGGATGCGGGGGATTTCCCATCCGGCGTCAGCGAAGCGGTTGCGTATTGCCGTCTTCTGTTGTTTGGGGGGCAGGTCTTCGTATCCTTCCGGACCGGAGAGGAACGAGAGGGCGGCCCGGGTGGTGCCCTTGTTGTCGGGGCGCAGAAGAGCGGCCCGGCCTTGAGTTGTGTTGTACCAGTGCGCCCAATCGTCATCGTGGGGGGTGCGGTCAATGGTGAAATATGTCGTGTACAGGCCGAGGTGCCTGATGACTGGCTCGTCTCCGTATACCAGGGCCCGGGTGCGGGAATTGATGCCTTCGGCTATCACCAGGGCGTCGAAGGAGCGGTCAGGCCCGTGCTGGAAGGATACGGTGATTTCGTCGGCGGATTCGGTGACGCCGGTGATGACGTCGCCGAAGATGTACTCGACACCCGTGGAGTTGGTGTCAATGATGATGCGTGCAAGATCTCCGCGCAGGATCTCCAGCTCAGCTGTCGCACCTGCGGTGTCGGAGGTCGAGGCCGGGAACTCGGCGACTGTTTCGCCATTGCTGTTGATGAACCGTGTCCCCTTTTCACCCGTTGTCGCCTCTCTGATGGTCTGTTCTATTCCCATGCGGCGGGCCACTTCGCGTCCGGCGCCGCGAACGTCGATATTGTGCCCGCCCACCCGCAGTTGGGCGGCACGCTCGATGATGGTGACCTCCCACCCGTATCTTGCCAACCAGTAGGCGGCGACGGGACCAGCGATGCTGGCTCCGGAGATCAGTACACGCATATTCGGCATGCGGTGGTTCCTTTCAGAGTGGGCGAGGGTTGCCGGTTCATTCGGTGAATCCGGCCCCGGTAGTGAGGTGGTCTCCGCCCCCGCGGTCGGGAGGCGGAGACCACCGCTCAGAGCAGAAGGGCGGGCGAGTTGGGCACCCAGTTCACGCTTTGCCGCTTACGGAGTTTTGAGCCTCGGTTGAAACACTGTCGGCGTGTGCCTTCTCGGTGAGCCGCTTGCTCGGAATGAGCAGGGTGGCGACCACCCCGATGATGAGGAAACCGGCCGCGAGGTAGGAACCAAACGCAATCGCTTGGGTCATCGCTTCCCTCGCCGCATCGGCGACGAAAACTGTTTCCGGGTTCGCTGCCAGCGGCCCAATGGCGGCTCCGGCGCTGTCGGTGACCGCGTTGCTGAGATTGCTCGCCTCCGCCCCGGAGAGGCCGGCGTCGGTTAGCTTGTTCTGCAGGGTGCTCCCCAGGGAGGAGAAGAATACCGTCGTCAAGGCGGCGATACCAAGTGCCGAGCCCAGTTGGCGGAAGGTGCTCTGGATGCCCGAGCTCTGACCGCCATCTCCTTCCGGAACATCTGCCAAGACCACGTTGGTCACCTGGGACGTGGCGAATCCGACGCCGATCCCGTAGAAGAACAGGACCAGGGCGATGAACCACCAATTCGCGTCAGTGACGGCCGCAACAAGGCCGAGGCCGGCAAGTCCCACTACTTCAAGGATGAGACCGATACGCACCAGTGCCAGCGGAGAGACCTTCGCGGAGAGCGGGAAGCTGATGCCGCTGGCAACGAAGCTGCCGATAGCGATAGGGACAAGTGTTGCTCCGGCTTCCAGCGGCGTGTAGTCCAGAGTGAACTGCAACCACAGCGGCAGGACGGCGATGATGCCAAATTCACCCAGGCCAATGATCAGCGTGGCGATGTTGCCGTTGCGGAAGGACGAGATCGAGAATAGCTTCACGTCCATGAGCGGCTGGTGCTTGCTGTTCACACGGCTGATCACCACCTGACGGCACACGAAGACCGTCATCAGCACGACAGAGAGCACGAGCGCCACGAATGCCGGGGAGAGCCCGGCATCCCACGTGGCACCGAACAGTGTGAATGGCTGTTCGCTCATCACCCATCCATAGACGCGGCCCTCGACGAGGCCAAACGCAAGCAGGCCCAACCCGAGAATGGATAAGACGGCGCTCAGGCCATCGACGCTTCCCCGAGAACGCGGGGGTTGTGGGAGGAAGATAACAGCGATCACCAGGATGATGATGACCAATGGGATGTTGATCCCGAACGCCCACCGCCACGACGCGTGCTCGGAGAGCCAGCCTCCCAGCACCGGCCCCAGCGCGGTGGCTGCACCGATGGTGGAACCCCACACGGCAAACGCCTGGCCACGGGCCGGGCCAGTGAACATGTGGTTTAGCAACGCCAGTGACGTCGGCAGGATAGCGGCGGCACCGATGCCCTGTAGGAAGCGGGCAAGGATGAGAATCTCGCCATTTGATGCCAATCCGGCGAGAAGGCTGGTGGCACCGAAGATGACAACACCGCCGATGAACACGCTTCGAGCGCCGCGCAGGTCCGCGATTCGTCCGGAGACCAACAGCAGCGCCGCGAAGACGATCGCATAGGATTCCTGAATCCACTGTGCCTGACTTGAATTGATGCCCAGGTCATCGATCACCGACGGGGTGATCACATTCACGATGGTGGTATCCACCACGATAAGGGCCACACCCAGCGCGACGGCTATCAAACCGATCCACCGCCGCGCTCCTGCAGAAACAGCCATTCCAACCTCCATGTAACTTTACCAAATAACTATTTCATCATCAAACTACTTTATGATGGTAATGTCAACCGAGCTATGAAACCTAACGAAAGGTGGCCTCATGGGTAACTCCGTCCCGCACGCCGGGTTCCCTCAGCAGAGCGAACGCCTCAATGAGGCGCTGCGCGCCTACGGTGCCACCTACTCGGAGCTCGCACGCCAGTTCGCGGCAAACGAAGGCCTTCATTCCACTGACGCCACTGCCCTGATTGAGATCCTCGCAGCGGAGGAACGCGGCGCGGCGCTGTCCCCGGCAAGACTGAGTGAAAAAATCGGCCTCACCCCCGGAGCCACCTCAACACTCATCAACCGTCTAGAGCTGGCCGGCCACGTACTCCGCAGCCGAGTCCACGCCGATCGGCGCATCGTGACGCTCCACTCCACATCCGGTGTCCAGGCCATCGCCGACGACTTCTTCCAGCCGCTGGGTGATCGGATCGCTGACGTGTTGGCAAAACACTCCACCGAGCTTCTCGGGATATTCGAGGGCATGCTCGGGGATCTGACTGAAACGATGGAAAGCTACATCACAGCCACCACTGCCGCCCGAATCAACAGCCCACAAGAACCACCCACGCCTCACCCACAACCCACCAAGGATCCCGACCGGTGAGGAAACCGTAGGGGTGGGTCCGGCCTAAATCGCCCCAGACTCCCCAAAAACGTCGAAGTGAGTCCCGTTTAGATTGCCCGGGTGGGTCCCACTAAAGCCGCCACAGTCATACTGGATTCGACCACCAATCGCCGCAACTCCAGGAAGGATATGGGCGGTCGCCCGCGGATCGTCATAGACAGCCAGATTGGAAACGCCCGCCGCCTCATAGAAGGCGGGGAGACAGTGGCCAAGGCCTCGCTCGATCAGGTCCGAATCCGTTGTCGCATCAGAGCGGCGTTCGCTTTGTTGTCCCGCATAGGGACACGGTATCTCGAGGCCACCGGACCTAACGGCAATTCTCCCTGGGAGGCCGGCGCGAACATGACAACGGGTGGATCTGGCCTCGGTAAGCTCACCGATCGAGTTTGAGGCAATATACGTGGCCCTCAAAGCCGCCTGAAACCACTAACCCTTTGAGTCAACTGAACTCGGGGCAGTCCCCTACGCACCGGGCTATCCGAGGACGTTAGGTGAAAGTGATTTTGCCGGCGATAACGTCCGCGGCCACGGCATCAACTGAAACCCCCGTGGATTTAGCATGCCTCACGAGACATCGCAGCGCTTGGTCAGGGTTTGCGTTGGTTTGAGCGATGATCACCCCGGTTGCCTGATGCACCTGTGGGTTGTACCAGCTCTCGAATCGCCTGATCTGTTGCGGGTTTTCGATGGTCACGTCGCGCCTAGCTCTCCGCCTCGTTTCGGGTAATGAGGTTCGCCTATATTCTGGGCTGCTCCCCTCGAATGGGTCAAGATGCATAAAACGAATCTGTAACGACGGCGATAGCCCTCACTCGTCGGCAACCGAACTGGCTGTTGCGGATTTGAAGTGGATTCCTGTTGCGTCGTGGAGCTTGACCCAGTCGTCTCGACGGCCTGCGTCGTCCCGAGTGTTCGCAATTTGCGCCAGAGCGTCTGGGTCGGACAGATCGGCCAGGTCGAGTTCGGTGAGGCCGACGATATCCATGATGGGCCTTTGGAACATCCGGAACCGTCCAAGCGGCGGGGAGTGCCGGCGATTTCGACAGGTTGAACGCCCCGGACTGCGGGGCGGTGTTCGTGTAGGCGACGGTGTCGGTGTTAGCTGGCCTGGCTGTTGCGGCGACGCCCCGGACCGGGTGTTGGTGCCGGGCGAGATAGCCGCGGTCGAGGTCGTCCCTGGCATAGGTGGCCTTTTCAAGCTGTTTGTCGGCCGGGATACGCGGGTCTAGATGTCAGTTATTGCCCTGATCGACATCAACGAACTGATCACCGTTGATGTTGATGCCAGTGGCGATCGCGAGGGCCCGCAGCGGGCCCAGGAGTACGGTGAGTTGGGTGCAGGGCAGTGCCCGCATTGAGGCGCAGCCAGTAAATTCCGGCAGCGTCAGAGGAAACTGGAGGAATTCGGTTTGTATCCAGCAGGAGGAAATACTGCACCGTTCATGTCGATGGTAAATCAGTTGCAGTCGGGTCACGTCCCTCTAAGGGGTGTGGGTTCTGCGGCAAGAGTGGGGCCGGATTGTGCCGGCGGCGAGTGCTGTGGGCATAGCGACTCAACCGGCATCGGGTGCAGATCGACCGGCCACAAGCTTTGGCCCCTCGCCTGCCGTGAGCCCGTGCATGCCAGCGGCGGAGGTCCTCTGTGTAGCGCGGTGATATCCGATTCTGGCGTTCGAGGCGGCATAGTGTGGTGACGGCATTGTCCGAGGCATCCGATCAGCAGAAGCTGATGCTGAGCATGGCTTCGGGCAGTCAGGCTGCGTTCGGCCTGATTTACGATCAGTTGTGTGTTCCGACGTTTGCGATCTGCAATCACTACCTGAAGTCCCCGGCCGCGGCCGACGAGGCCATGTGCGGCCTGTGGCTATACGTCTGGCAAAACGCGGCCATGTTGTCGGGGCTTGACGGCTCGCCTTGGTCAATCATCATTGGAACAGCGGAGCACCACGCCAAGCATCACGCTCAGGCAGAGCGCCTGGCCCGAGGAACGGCTGTCTCTCTCAACATCTGCGATGACGCCACCTCCAACTGGCTGGGGTACAACATCGCGGCCAGCCCGGACAACCCGCTTTCTTAACCGATGCGGCTCGCCATCACGCCGCCCGCCGCACGTTGCTCGCACGCGCGCCCCGCCACGGGATGAGATGCCCCCTTTGTGGCTCCTACTGGATGACAAGCTATCGGTGTCCGCAGTGGCCCCGCCACTCTCGGTCTGCACCTTCGGCGTCCGATAGAGGATCTCCAAACGGACGCCATTCCCCGGTCAGGCTCGTCACTCGTGCGAAGCGGGTTCATCGCACAGCTCATGTATAGGTGGGGTCGATCCGCTTCGGTTAGGAATGAGGATTATCCGGGCTGGCGGCGAGGTTGTACACCAGCCACCTGGAGGTTGCACCATCACAGATGTTGAGATCAGCCACATCAACATGGATGTCTTCGCTACTTTGAGGCAGGCGGATCCGCAGTGTTGCCGCTCCGAGCAACGGACAGTCCTGGTAGAGATTTTGGCCAGCGACTTTGAGTATGACGTAGGCGGCCTGCTTCGGTTTTACGGTGAGCGTCCGAGCCGGGACCGTGGTTCGTTCCACGGCTGGGTCGCCGACAACGTTCCCGTTGGCATCGAGCAGGGCTACATCGGGAAAGCCGGACACTTCGCAGTCAGTGGTGCCGGTGTTGGCTAGCTTCACGTAAGACAGGGCTGTGTTTTGAGGGTGCTCAGGGTCGAATGCTTTACGGGTGGCAGCGAACTCGCAGCCTCCGGCTGTGGTGCCTACCACCGGTGCCGACGTTGCCAGGCTTTCATCGGGCACGGTCGGCGAACAGCCCGCTAGTGCCCCCAGAATGATCATCGCTGTCACGGCGGCCCGTGCGCTGGTGGATCGACAAGGTCGACCGTTCACTTGAATCCCCCCTATCAAGTTGCCTACCAGCACTGTACGGCTGATCAGCGAAAGAAATGAGGGGGAACACCTCGTCTCTCAGACCCTCAGCACACGCCCAGCTTCCCCGGGGCGCCCAAGCCGAGCGGCGTTGGGCTCCGGGCCGGGCTTTACGGTTAGAACAGGCGCGGGTGCGTTTCTTCTACCCCGGCGAGAGCGGCGCTCATCCGCTCAGGGTCCCACCCGTGGGTGAGGATCACGTCTCGAAGATCGCGGGAGCGCTGCGCGCCTTCCTCTCGCGCAAGACCATTGAACTGCCATGCTGGCCACCGGTTAGCGTGGCGGTTTTTCTGCGCCCGGTCGAGCATGTTCGTTTTGTTGGTGTCCTCGGATAGGTACGACTCTGCCGCGTCTCTGACGGTGTGCACGCAGATAGGCACGTCGCAGGAGTGCGGCAGCAGCACCGACGACGGGAGCGCTTTTCCGGTGTCGAGTTGGTAAGTGAAACGCTGCGGCCGATAGACCTTCTGGTCGTCGCCGTCCTTGGTCCAGAATCGGCCGTAGCCGTCATCAGCGATCGCGCCTGTCCATATCCAACAGTCATCGGTGGCAGGGCCCTTGACGACGTGCGACCCGAACCGCTCTACCTCCGTGGCTTTCATTTTCTCGCTGCGCGCTTGGTTAGGCGATGGGTGTGGGGACGGTCGCGAGCTGGTGAATTCGGCCCTTGGATAGTCCTAGAATTTTGCCGGCTTCTTCGAGTGTGTATCCGTCTGCGAGGAGATTGGCAATCACGGTGCGGCGCATCTGCGCCGCTTCCGCTTCGTCCTCGCCGGCCACAGTCTTAGCTTGGGCGCTCTCCCAGGTGGAGCGGTAGGCCTCGGGGAGCGCGTAGGTTACGCGGACTGCGATCGTGGCGGGATTGACGTCAAGCCAGAGCGCGGCCGCGTCGGTGGCCGTGGCCTCTACGTCGTTGATGTTGCGCGTAGAAGTCACGGTGTCTAGGTCATCATCCTGGAAGGAGATTTCCCACCATTTGTCCTCATGGGATGCGGTTGCTTCTATCGTGCGGGGTGTCGTCATGGTCGTGCTTCCTCTTCTTATTTCACTTCATCGAACCAACGCACGACGGCGTTAGCTGCGTGAGCCTTGGCGACCAGGTCGGCCGTTGTTGCAGCGGATGCCGCCGCCAGGTTGAGCAGCCCGGTGGCTTGCCCGTCGGCGCCGACTGCGGGAAGTCCGGGGGTGCCGTGGTCGTCCTCGCCGTTGTAGTGCGTGCCGTCTACCGCTGCGCCGTGCCACCCTGCCAACTGCGCGTAGACCTGGGCTAGCGACTCCTGGGCGGCTTGGAGACTACCCAGCAGCTCGTAAGAATCTGAGGGGCGCGGAACTGTGCGCGTCGAGTGTGCCAGCGTCTTGGCTGCTTCGGCCAGCTCGTCCGCAATTTCTGTCTGTCGGCCTTCTTCGTTTACTGACATTGGGTCTCCTGGTCGTTGGTCTAGTGGGTGAGCTGGTGCACGCGCTGATACGAAACGCCCAACACCACGCCAATGTCGCGGATGGTGTAACCGTCCGCCTCTAGGCGGCGCGCGACGCCGCGGCGCAGCTCGGACGCGCGCTGTTCGCGCTCCTGCGCTTCCTCGCGCAGCGCGCTAGCCTCCTGCACTTCCCGGTCGATTTCCGGGCTGATCGACACGCGCACCAGAACCTCTATCGAGTCCGCCGAAACATCTTCAACAAACGCGATTGCTTCCCGCTGCGCTTCGGCCGCCTGGTCGAGCCTGGTTACCTGCGAGATCGCGCCGGGCACCTGGTCGTTTTGCACGACCCACCAGCGGCCCTCCTTGTGTGCCTGTGATGTGTACGTCACCGCCACCACCCCTTCCCTAGTTCCTTCTCGAACTGCTTGTAAAACGCGCGGGCGGTTCCTTCCGCAACTTCGGAATGTCGCCCGATGGTGCTTCGCGTTTCTCCAACCACGATGCCGGTGTGGTTAGTCAGCTCGACCTCTCGATAGTCAAGGCCGCGAGCTTTGGCCGCATCCCTGATTTTTTTGAGTACCGCGCGTTTGTTCATGACTCTAGTCTAGTGACCTTGACTAAACAAGTCCAGGTCACTAGACAGATTCTCTTGGTCAATGTCCAAGACCTCGACGGGCGTAGCTTCGGCGGGTCGGCAGTGGCTGTCCCCCTCCTCGTCGGTGGCGGCGTGCGCCTCGATCCAGTAGTCGGCGGCGGCGGTTGCGCCCACTGCGCGGAGCAAGTTTGACAGGGCCTCGACCTCGCCACAGGTTAACCGCGGCCCCAGGTCGCGGGCTAGGTCGGCTTCCTCGAAAACGTCAACAAATACAACGACGGGAACTGAGTCGATGGTGATTGTGGGCATGTCTGGTTCTCCTGGTCTATCGGACGGGTGTGGTGACGGTGCAGAGGTTTACGCGGTGGAGGATTGCTTGGGCAACCTGCTTGGGGCTGTAGAGGTAGTCGAGGTAACGGCCCGCGACGTACAGCCCATCGGGCAACGTTGCGCTGTCGATCGGCTCGCCCTCGGGGGTAAACAGAACTAGGTCCCGGTGGTCGCTCTCGGTCCTAATGAGGTGCTGCGCTGCGCGGTATCCGGCGGCGGTGTATTCGCGGTGGCTGAGGATTCCGTCACAGCAGTAGCGCACCTCACGGGGCATCTCTTCACCCTCGCCCGCGATCAGCGCTGTTCCGCTGTCGTCGTAGCTGTCGGTCATCCCGTTGAAGCTGCGGCCCTGAAACTGGCTGGTGACTTCCTTTACTTCAAGCTCGGTGGGTCCGTCACTGTAGCTCACGTTCATCCACGCGGCCGCGGTGCCGGTGCTCATCCGAACACTGAACTTCACTCCGGGAAACGCGTTCTTCAATGCGGCGCGAACCAACTTGGCAGTGTCCTTGGTGGTGATGTATTCGATCATGTTCTCTATCTCCCTCAACGTTTCTTTGCCTTTTCGGCGGTCTTCCGCCCTCACGGGAGTGCTGTCGGGGTCAAGCCACAAGGAGCGGTTGGCAGGCCAAAGTTTTTGGAGGAGCGCAGCGGGGGAGAAAAGTTTTGCCGAAACTGCGACGACGGCTTGACGCCGGCAGCGCGAAGTGAACAATCCCCCAGACGAAAAAGCAAAAAGGCCACCGTGCGCCGGCCTGCATACCGGGGCACCGAGACCGCCGCATTTCCCCGTCTCGAGAACGGGTCTCGGCAGGTTGGCTATGCTGCCGGCATGGAACCGGACTCCTTGGGCGCTCCCCCGAACTGCGAGCGGTGCCTAGTGCCGATGGTGACCACCGGGTCACCGGCAAGCGCGTTCTGGCGGTGTCCCTCGTGTGACCTGGTGCGCCTGGTCTAGCTCCCGATCGGCCCATCTGGTGGGCGGATAATGGGGGATGAACTGGGACCTGGCACACCGCCCACGGGACGCGGCTGAGTCAACGCCGGCCACTGTCGAAGCGCCTGACAGTTGGGCTGCAGTCGAGCAACTGCGAGCTGCGATCCCCGCGGATCACCTGGTGCCGTACGTCAGGCCCGCTAAGTAGTCGAGGGCGCCGGCCACCGTTGGAGGGCTTGGAGAGCGACAGGGCCACTCCCCAAGCTTGCTACGGGAGGAGCAAGTCCAGAACGGTCAGGGCCTGGTCCCAGCTCAGGACGCCGGAGATCACGCACAGGAGCAAGGTTGCGCCCAACACTCCCCCGCCTGCAATCTTCATCCCGGAGGGTGAGAACTGCATGCTTGCGCTGAATGCGGGAGATGTGGGCAGCAGTTCGGGTGCTACGGTCATGGTGTTTCTTCTTTCTGGTTTGCCTCTTGGGGAGGTTTATCGGACACAGGCCCCTCACGGGGTCTCTGTGCTTTAAGCGGTCGTGCTACTAGGTACTATCGGCACTTCCTTTCTGGACATGCGCGGCAGGGGGCCTGTCGCCGTCGGCGGTCCTGCCAGTACGTCTATGCGGTTCCCCGGGCCGGGGCTGGAGTCCGTTGGGACATTGTGCCCTGAATCGAACACACATTCGAATGGAATTGCGGCATGGGAGCGAACAAGAGATACCCGAGTGGCCCGCAACCGGCACCCCCCGTGCAGGCCGACACCCTGAAACAGGTTGAGCCCGAGTACGAGGAGTTCACCGCTCGGCCGTTCAGCCTCACCGCGGAGGAGCTGGGCCGACTGCCGGCAATTGTGGTCACCGAGCCCATTCCCGTTCTGGCGTGGGTGCGATCCCCCGCAATGTCTGCGCACGTCCAGGGCCGCGCCCTGGCGTGGACCCAACGCGCCGTCTACGTCGAGTGGGAACACCGCGGGCTGCACCGCGCGTGGGTGTGGGCTTCGGCCGTCGAACGCGGCGGGTTGGCCGTCTAGGTCCAGTAAAATTGTGACGCGCATCGCCTTCCCCCCTCCCACTCTGCGCTTGTAGTTAGATTCTGAATCTGGACTTCCCCTGAAAGCTTACCGTGAGTTTGCTGGGTACTTTCGGGTTGGGAGATTCCACCCTGTCTCTTCGCCTGAATAGGGCGCCAGTGGAGCGGCCCCCACTCACACCATCGGCAGACGTGATCGTGACCGATGAGGGATGCTGGCACGGTTTCCCTATGCGCGCTCCTTGGAGCCAGCAGCCCGCGACGTGTTCGCGGTCCGGTTTAGGGTGTGAGCCATGGCACTGGGATACGCATTTGTCGATGAGCGTGGGGCGCGATACGGCGAGGACAACCCGGCACCGCCCGATCGCACGTTCGTCTACGGTCCGGCCACGGGCCCTTTCGCTGGACAACGCCTGGTTGTGCACGCCTCATCTTGGGACGGCACGCTAAGCAACACCTGGCTTGGGGAAGGGCGGGACCGCTGCATGGCAACCTCTGAGGTTGCGAAGCTTTTGGAGATGGACGTAGTGCCCGGCAGCTCTCAATTCGGTGACCGGTAGGGGATCGGTCAACGTACGTTTACTGACCCGACGACGGAGCCGACCGACGTGCCGGCCGCAAGGCAAGCAGCCCTGGATTTCTATTTCAGGCGAGGGCGCTCGAGCGGTCGTCTTAATCGTTCCGCCTGGAACGAGAGCCCATGATGTACGACACCATCAGCGATGTCGTGCAGCTTGGAGCTGCTGGTGCGCGCGTAGGTGCGGAGCAAGGAGAAGGCTTCATCGATGGGCACCCCGTGGCGCTGCGCCAAAACACCCTTAGCTTGCTCGATGAGTATCCTGCTCTTCAGCGCTTGCTGTAATTGTCCGTTCACTGTGCCTTGATTGTGGATGATTTGGTACTGGACGAGGCTGATCGTTGCCACTTGAGCCAAGGCCAACGCCAAGGCTGCGTCTTGGTCGCTGAACGGTTCGCGGGCGGAACTAAAAAGGTCAAGGCTCCCGAAAGTGTGACCGCGCAGGCGCAAGGGGAAAGAATGCGCCGCATCGAATCCCCGCGACAAGGCAATCGCAACAAACTGAGGCCACCGTCCGGCCTCTTCAGAGAGATCAGAAACCTCTACAGGTTCCCCGGAAGCGAAGCAGTCCAGACATGGGCCTTCATTGTAACCAAGCTGGGCCTCTTCGACCTCGCTCGTACGCTCGTTCGAAGACGCCACAATGTGAAGAACGCCACCGCTGTCGGCCAGAAGAATTCCGGCGTCTGTCGCCGCGGTGAATTCGGTGCTGGCCTGGACGAGGATGTCCATGGTGTCAACGACGTCGTGGCCCGCGCTTAGTGAGTCGGCGAGGAGCACAAAAACGTCTGCAAGATCAACTTCGCGTTGTGAGGAGACCATGCACCCAGAGATTAGAGCGCGATCACACCGGCCGCAAAGGGGTTGCACACCGTCATGCTTGTCCGATAGGGGATGGGCCAGCGAGATTTTGCAGCTCGACGCTTACTTTTTGACGGTCGCGCCTCGTGCCGCGGAAATTAAGCGGGGCCCCAGCCGATTGCTGGAGCCCCGCACTTACTCAGCCCACAAACAGCCGAATCAGGTTAGCGAGGGTGACAGCGATAGAAATCGCCATCCTTACCCACCTTCCTGCTTCGCTCTTTGTGACCCCGTGGCAGGCACAAGTGCATGTCATAGGATTCACCGTCCTTCGATAACTCCGGCGAATACGAAGGATGGTCGAGGCGGGTGCGGGTGGCATACGCGCGGGCTCTGATGAGCTTGCACACGTACTCACTTCCGCGTACAGTTCCAGTTGAAACCACTGGGATCTGTAGAATCCCGCGCTCTTCCATCTGGGAGGCAAGAACAAGCTCAGTACCGCTGTAACGGGACTGGGCTTTTTTCTTGCCACAAGGAAGGAGACCCGGAGTGTCTCTATCCTCAGCTCTTGGGCGGCAGTGAGTGAGTTCCGCTGGGTTCCGCGAGTTCTCGCGCCCAGTTTCGACCATCACTCTCCTACCGACTTTTCGTCGCCACTATTAGTGGCGGGGACCGTAAATAGGACGGCATCAGTGGGCCGAGTGGAGGCCGCTTTGCGGGAAGCCGTAGACCACCCGCCTTGAAGCTCGTAGCTCCGCATCTCGGCGTAACCCACAGGTGAAGTCGGCTCGATTCTCCATTGGATCGTGTGAGACAGGATGCCCTTCTTGGTCAGTTCAGCGAAGCCCCTCTTGGCGGTGCTCTGCGAAATCCCGTACCACTTCGGCACACGTTCAAAGGGCAAAGTGAACGTTGATTTCATCGACAGAGCTATGAGCAGCATGACCTTGGCGGGGAACGTCATGGTCATGTAGTGCCCCTCCAACCAGTACGCGTGAGGGATGGAGAACCATGTGCCGTGCACCTTGTCTGACGTGGGACGGACATACTCGGAGCCGTGTCCGGACTCATCCAGGAGGATGTAGGACATTTGTCGCCCTTCCCGTTCTCGGCGGATGAGGCCCTGGTCGACCAAGCGACGGACGACCTTGGACCAGGATGATTGGGCGGCTTCTAGCCCGTCATCCGTGCCCCCTCCCGTTCCCTGGTCCAGGCCGAGTGCGCGGACCCAGGTCTGAGATGGGTAAGTGGCTTTGTATGGCGCCCTGCTGGACGCGATCGCATGGATGAACAGGAAAGCGTCTAGGTGGACTGCGCTCCTCGTCTTGACAATTTTCGCCAACATCGAACCTCGCTCCCCCGAGGCGTTAGCGTCCTTTGCCAAGCGCTGCACAAACGCACTCCGGATCGGCACAGCCGTCCGGGTGGTGCGCGCGAGCATTGTCTTAACGTATTCCTCCCGAGCAGGCGCGCCCAGAGGCGCAGAACCCTGGAAGGGGTTCAGCGTCGTGCTGGCTGCTGTCTGCGGGATGCTCATCAGCCCATCATGGCCCATAATCACCGCGCTGGTTACCAGCACGGTTTAGAACTCTTACCACTTGAGACACCCCTATGTGAGGAGATGCTATCCAGCTGATATCTGCATGTTAGCGAATGCGAGTGCAAAAGCCCGTCGCCGACATCTCCTAGTCGGAACTCCGGGTGTGAGGGCTTCCCGACCTGGTTACCAGCACAACCGGCAGCCGTTCAGGTTTTCACGGCAGCCAGCGCCGAACTTCCGCGAGGGCCTGGTTTCTCCATGTGCCGGGGGGTGGCCATAACCTGCAGCTATGACCTTTACCGCAGTCTTTATAGCCTCGCTGAGCTTGATAGTCAGCGGACTTTCTCTGGGATGGCAAATAGCAATTTGGTTGATGAACGGTGCACGTGTTCGGGTGACCCTCAAAAGCGGAGTGCTCGGGCGCGGCAGCGCTGTAACCGCCAATGTCGAAAAGAACGGCCGACTTCGTGACATGGGGTCGATGCGCAGCCAAGGGTGGGCGGGCCCCGATGTCCTAGCGGTCGAGGTGACGAATGTGGGGCGACAACGGACAAAAGTTGTGCGTTACGGGTTCCACCAGGCCAAGGGGCTACCCAGCGTTGGCTACAACGATCCGGGAGCGTTTAACACAGCACTGCCCGTATGGATCGAACCCGGCGAATCCACGACGTGGTACGCGGAGCTGCAGGACGCCGTAGCGCTTGTGCGCGTGACAAAAGCAAAAAGGCGGAGCTCTGTTGGCCGCGTGCGTATGTATGTCGAGCTTGGGACGGGAAAGACTCTTGTCACCCGCAACGCAGCTCGACTCTCGTAGTCGTGACCGTGCAAGCGTTGCCCCATCGGCTGCCCGATAGGGGATCCTTCTCCGGACGCGGCGTACATTGAAGCGCGGTTCCAATGGTCAGAAGAGGGGGCAGCGTAGAACTAGTTGAAGATCCGTCCAGTTTCATGAGTGGCAATGATGGTGGCAATGGTGGCTATCAGATGTCTCCCCCACCGAGTCGGAGGAGTACACCTTCAAAGGTCGCCGTCGGACCCGACACTACTTTTTTCCTTTTTCGGTACGTGCATTACGGGAGAATGACGACAAAAAGGAAAAGGCGTTGTGCCGCGCAATGCGCTGTCACCTGCGACTGCAGTTGTTGCTGAGCATTGAACGGATGCCTCCCCTGACCAGGTCCGACAATGCTCATCGGCTACGCCCGCGTCTCCACGGACGCGCAGGACCTCACAGTGCAACGCAACGCCCTCACGGGCCTGGGAGTCGCGCCAGAGCGCGTGTACGTCGATCAGGGCCGCTCAGGCACCAACCGTGACCGTGTCCGGGCCTGGCGCGCGCCCTCGCTGCGTGCAGGTCGGGTGACACCCTGGTAGTGACCAAGCTCGATCGGCTCGCCCGGTCGGTGCCGAATGCGCGCGACATATCGGCCGAGCTGGCAGAGGCCAGCGTGCGGCCACTGAACTTAACGAGCGGCCCCGCAAAACTCTCAACCGCGGCACCCCAGCCGATCTGCTCGGCGAGCTAGTCTCGAAGAAGGAAAAGCCCCTGTTGCTTCCACCGTTTGAAACCGCCGCTGCCAGGCTCTGCACAGACGGACTCGTACCTTTAGACCCAACGCCCGAGGCCGCCGCCCCGGCAGTCGTACACCGCAGGTACATACATCAACTGACATCACGACAATCCGAGGAAAATCATGAAGAAACTTTGTGCACTCTGCTCCGGAATTGCCGTCATATTCTTCTTGACTGGCTGCGCTGGCCAGGAGAGCGGAGAGGCAGCGTCTTCAACCCCGTCGCCCACTAGTACCGGTTACCCTTCGGCTTCCCCTTCGCCCGTAGCGCCTGATCCTGGGAAGTCCGAGCCCAGCGGCGAAGCCTCGGTCCCCGCAAACGATCCGGATGTGACGCCGATGCCCGTCGGAGTCGCTGAGTGCGACGGAGACAACCTGGGTATTTCTATCGCCGCGCAGCCGATGGCCAGCGGAGCCGGTTCGTTCTTCTCCGAGATTACGTTTACTAACACCAGCGGCGACGCCTGTTTGGTTGAGGGAGCGCCTTCCATCTTCAACCTCGCGGACAGCGCTACGGGGGCGGTCGTTGGGAAGCGCGCGGCGGACAGCGGCATGCCGGAGGTGGTGCAACTCGCTCCTGGGGCGTCTGCTTACAGCACCATCCATTTCAGCAATGCCGGAGCGTACGACTGTGCCACCGCCGTCGCCGATGTGGCCAAAGTGAGTCCACCCAACTGGGATTCGTCGCGGACTATAACGCTGGAAAGTCCCGTCACCGTGTGCAACACACCCGCTACATACAATGTGTCGTGGATCAGCGCGACCAGTCTCTTCTGATCTAAAAGCGCCACGTGTCGGTCACATACTTGTCAGAGCGGAACCAACGAGACAAGACTTCAGCTAGGCGGGCTGAGCCGGTGGAGGGCACTGGGTGTATCAAAACCCTAGAGATATAGGAGGTCTCAAAGCCGTGATGTGGGCTTCTTCTGAAATCGCCTGGATCTAGCGACGGGCCGAGTCTTATAACTAGGTCGCACAACCTCCGGAGTGGTTTTCGGCACTCATCGTTAGTTATGCGACACCTTGTCGTCGCTCACATGTCGATTGCGGCTGCTTAGCTGTGGGCATGGACGCTGCGATATTCTCTCCTACTGGGTACGACGACAATTTCCTCGACTTGCCGCTGCAGCTTCCCACACCGTCCGCGGGAACCATCACTCGCGAACTGCCCTACACACACTTCACCATCCTTCTGGATCCCGTCCGGCGCCTTGCTATCGCCACCGGTGTCAACATCAACGGCGACCAACTCATCGACGTCGACCGCGGTGATGACTGGCACCTCGACCCCCGCATCCCCAACAATGAACAGACTGGGGAGGCCGTCTACGCGAAGAACGACCTGGACCGCGGGCACCTCGTCCGGCGCCGAGACCCGGTCTGGGGCGACGCCGCAACCGCCCAGCAGGCCAACGCTGATACCTTCGCCTACACCAATGCCGCCCCGCAAGCCGGGGCGTTCAACCAATCGAAAGAGCTCTGGCTCGGCCTCGAAGATCACGTCCTCACCTACGCACACACCAACAAGAACCGCATCAGCGTCTTCACCGCACCCGTGCTCTTCGAAGAAGATCCGGTGTATCGCGGTGTCAGGATCCCTCAACTTTTCTGGAAGGTCGCGGCGTGGACGACAACGGTTGATGCTGCCACTGTTCTTCAAGCCGCTGGGTTCGTCTTGGATCAAAGGCCGCAGCTGGCCGATCTTGATCTCGACGCTCTTCGCTCACAAGCGCTCATCGCTGGCACTCCTCCCCCACTTGGCCCGTACCGCACATATCAAGTGCCCATTATGGATATCGCCGGCCTGACCGGCCTTGACCTGATGACCTTCGCCGACGCTGACGTTTTGGCGCCGATCCTAGCCGTGCGGAATGACACTGGTGACCGTGGGCTCTGGGTCGAGCTCTCGGACGAGTCAGGAATCCACCTTTAGGGGACCTGGTGTGGCGGCGCATTACGCTCGCCCCTACCGACTCGAGCAGAGGGCAAAGAGGATCGGAAAGTTCCCGAACCGGAACTGGGCAGCTACTCTTTCGGAATGAGAGACACCTGGACACTCTTTACCCTCGTCTACGTCCAGAGCGGGTGGCAACGGTTTCTTCCGAGTTCCTCCATCGCGGTTCTGTCGTACCTTGCGACGGAGGGAGCCGCGTCGCCCACTGAAATAGACGAAGAACTAAGAGGCAACGTCGACACGGCTGAAGGTCTCACCTCGGATGTCTGGGAACCTCCGCTGGAATTCACGGACGAAGAACTTCGCCAGCTCGATGAAAACTCCGAGGGCATCCCCCTCGTCAGTGACGGAACCCGCCGTAGCGCTGAGGTCGTCAACGCCCAGGCCCAAGCGACTCGGATAGAAGAGATTGCCGAGCTCGAGGTCTTTAGCTCGCACCTGGGCCTGGCAGCTATTCGCACTCTGGCCGACCTGCTGGACTTCATGACTGCCGCACAGGTGACAGTCCTGGCCGATGGCCAGTATTCCATCAATCCGGCCGCTCCCCTGCCGGAGGAAGTCCTGCCCCTGACCGAACCACGCCGCGAGACGGAGGCACAGCTTCGCTGGAACCAATTACACCAAGAAATGTCCCAGCAGATTATTGCGCTCTTCAAACCAGAACAGCCCTACTCGATCAACTCGTTGTCGACAACAATAGAAGAGCTCGCCCACAAGCTGGGGGCCGATCCACAGTCCATCCGTGAAGCCCTGGTCATCCTCATCGATGAGGGAGATTTCACGATCACCCGTGACCCCCTCCGAGCCGCTGCGGATGACCCTTTCAACGTCAACGTGAACTGGGAAGCGTTCTACGTATCCCGCCTTCCGGTGCGATTCAACAATCCGCCCAGCGAAGACAAATAGGCGCCGGAATGACCCCAAATCACGCCAAGCACCCCCAAACTCATTCCCTGGGCGGTACAGCTAGCTGATCATTTTTTGCTGGCCATCACCGAGCGTCCGAACAACGATTTTTGCTGCGGTATCGCGCAGACTCGCATGCATTCTGCGGGCCTCGGCCCGCAGCAGACCAAACGCCTCATCCATGGGCACACCGTAACGCTGGGCGAGGGCGCCTTTGGCTTGCTCGATGAGTACTCGATCCTCAAGCATTACTTTCATCTGGTCCCGAACGGCGATGTGGCTATGGAGCTTCCTGTGCTGCTCAACACTGTTCGCGGCATACAGGGCCATCGCCTCAGCCAATTCTGCATCGCGGCCGCTCAATCCGCCGGGCTCTGCCAAGAACAGATTCAACGCGCCCAACCTCTGCGAACCAAACCGTATCGGAACCGAGTGAACAGCCCGATATCCGCGGGCCTCAGCGATAGCGCTGAAGGCCGGCCAGGTCCCTCGAGCGTCGGCGACGCTGGGAACTTCAATCGTGGCTCCCGACCGGTATGCATCCAGACACGGACCCTCGTGGGCGCCGAGCTGTTCCTCTTCCACATCGCTGGCCCGCTCACTACTGGACGCTGCAACATGCAGGACGTCACTGCTATCGGCCAGGAGGATACCCGCGGCAATAGCAGCCGTGAACATCGTGCACCCCCGAACCAAAACGTCCATCGTGTCGATCACGTCATGGCCCGTCTGCAAGGTGTCCGCGATAGCTACGAACACCTCAACGAAGCTCTCCCCCTCATTTGCAAACATTTCTATAAGCTACAACGCACACCGCATTCCCGCACCTCCCAGTTCGCTCAACCGTGCTCGTCGCGCGCACGTCTTCTACCCGCCAGGCCAGCGGAAGCAGCTCTTCACCGCTCCCCCGGCGCTCTACGGCGCCAACAACCTCGAGCACAACGAAGATAATGCTTGTGAAAATTCCGTAAACACCATGTCTCGGAAACCTACAGCTTCATAAGACGTCAGCCCGGCCCAACCATGCTCTAGTTTCCCGCGAGTTCTTCGTCGTGCCGAGCGTCCCAGAAAATCGTCTCATTGGAGTTTCTGCCTCAAGGTCCCGGGAGGGTCTTTTTCGAGACAGAACGAGGCGTACTAGATTGCTGACTTCCTCAAGTCAGCCGCTCGAGCCGGGACGCCTAACTTCAGCTAATGCGAGGTCGCCGCCGGGCACTGTAGCGAGATGTGACTCCCCCATTCACTAGTACAGCGAGTAGTCGGGCTGTTCGGGCCCGCGAGCCACGTCGGTTTCTGCCCAGATCTCTAGCAGTGTCTGTCCCCGCTCGAGCCGAGCATCTCGATCGACAGCTTCACTCTCAATTTCACGCAACCGTTGACTCAGCGGAATGTCTTTTGAGAACGCATCTATTGCGAGGTCGAGCGCATCGCTGCTTCGACGCTCAGCTATCGAGACTACGGAGTCGATCATGCTAGTCCGGACCGGGTTGCCGTGAACCAATGCATTGCGAACGCGCCTCAAACGCTTCAGTTCGAGGTCGATCCCCTGCTGAAAATGTCGTTCCGCGCGGTGGAAGTGAGCTTCTGAATCGAGCCCGCTCATGAGCGATTTCAGACGTTGCTTCTGCATTGGGACATCGCACATCGCAAGAATTTCTGGTGCGTTTGCATGCACCCGTTCGAACTTCGTTGTTCCGAACCCATGTGGGTAGACCTTCGGCAACAAGGTTTTGACTTGAGCCGTCTCCCAGTTTCGTCGGAACAAATACACGACCGTATTGCCGAGTTCGGCCCGCCAATCGAGATAGGCCCAATTGCGCGAGAGACCGCAGTCCAGTTCGCTTACGCCGAGTTCGCCCCAGGCGGCAATGTGTTCCACCGCATGATTGCGAAGACCGACAGCGGTCCGAGCGTGCCTGCTGCGCGTGGTGCCGAAAGTGTTCTCATAGCCGGACTCGAAACCCGACTCTGAGATGAGTCGTACGGCCTCGGTGATCTCGTACGGAATCGGGCGGGTACCGATAGCCACAGACAGGTCTCGCGGAGTGCGCGGTAGTTGTTTCGCAGTCAGCCCCATGCCGTAGCGAGAGACAGTCGGCTTTCGACGCGCCGATATCCCTGAGCGCCCCTCGACTCGACCGTCGACGAGCTCCACAGTTGCGCCTGTCGACACCCAACGGGTGCTCCCTGTATTCGCGGTCGCGAGCGCAAGAATCAGATCCATCCGGATGTCGGCCGCTTCGCTGGCGCCGCGCACCGCTCTGACTCCGAGGTCGACCCGCGCGACCGCGTAGCTGTTTGGATCGCTGTAAATGTCCGATTGAATCGTTGCGCCGTCGCCTGGCCACCACTCGACTCCTGTTTTGAGAACTTGCCTTAGTTCTTCGCGGTGCGGGAACTCGATACCGTCGTCTTTGCGAGCCTGAGGAATGAACATGTAAGAGTCGTAGAGCGTCACGTCTCCCATTTCAAGCGGCGCGTCATCGACGAGCGCGAACTCGTATTCGATCCAAACGACACAATGCCCCTTGCGCGGAACCGCGAGAAGGTCTTCCACGGCCTTTTCAATCACCGCCCGGCTTTGCGCCGCGTACTGATGTGTAAATCCGTCGACCCGGTGGCTGTGAGGTCCGGTAATTGAACCGCCTAACGCGCTTTTAATGGGGCGAAGATCAGGTTCGAAGTCAGGGCTCCGGATCGCGATGCAGGCACGTAAGCTGTGCTCGAGTTGTTGCGCATCCTCCAACGTCGTCTGCCCCTCCGCGGCATCGAGGAGGTCACCAAGTGCCGCACGAATCGCTCCGTCTGACGCTAGCTCTAATGAAAACCGTTGTAGCTTCTCGCGGGCTACTGAGCGGGCTAGTTGGGACGGATTGCGCACGCGCGCGATTGTCGAAATTTCCCTTCGTGCCGCTCCCATGAACGGATTGACAACTCGTCGAAGCCTTCGTCCTACATGCGCGCATGTGTCTTCGAGCTCCTCACTGATGCTTCGCGCGTTGCGCATCCATTGAGCCGGGGACGTGCCGGAGAGGAGCCACGCATCCACCTCACGAAGACATTCATCCAATCTAAGAGGGGGCTTGAACGCTCTGTCAGAGGACAAGAGTAACTCAAGATTGCCCTGCCAACTCATCGCGTTACTTCCATGGTCGGGTGAACCGCATCACCGCGATGGCTGTCGCTGCATTGGTCCTGATCTTGGTTGTCATCCTGGCGAGTAGACCACAAACTACGCGTTGGAGCGCAGGTAGGCATAGACAGTTTCCCGGCTGATCCCGAATTCACGTGCGAGAGCAGCTTTCGGTACGCCAGCGGCGGCCTTTTCCCGCAGCTCAGCGGCACGAGCAGCGTCGAGTGATCGCGTACGGCCCTGGTAGACCCCACGAGTCTTTGCCAGAGCAATACCCTCACGTTGGCGTTCACGGATCAGCGACCGCTCGAACTCCGCGAAAGCCCCCATCACGTTCAGAAGCAAGTTCGCCATGGCATTGTCGTCCCCAGTGAAGGCCAGTTGCTCTTTCACGAACTCGACCCGCACTTTCTTCGCCGTAAGCCGGCGCACGATCGAACGCAGATCATCCAGGTTACGGGCCAGTCGGTCCATGGAGTGCACGAGCACGGTATCGCCGTCTCGGACGAACTTGATCAGTTCCTCCAGCTCGGGCCGGTGCAGGTCCTTCCCCGACGCCCTATCCGCGAAGACCCGGTCAACGTCAACGCCATCAAGCTGACGGACGCTGTTCTGATCTAGGGTGCTGACTCGCACATATCCCACGCGTTGGCCGGTCATGGGCCTCCTACCTAATCTGTCCGGTTGAACTCTAGGACCCAGCAACAGGCACTGTCAAACAATCCAAATGGAACCCTATTCAGACACCCAACATTGACGGTGTCTGACGCCTAGTTGGGGTCTACCCCACTCTGACACTGACAGGGTACCTGCCGTTCGGAGTGGCAATGACGGGGTAGCGGCGTTCCGGGTGCTTGGCGTGGATGCTCTGGAAGAGTGGCCCGCTGTTTTCGCTCAGTGCGCTGTTGTACCAGCGCACGTCGGGGAAGGCAACGAAGAGGGCCTCACACATGCCTGTGGCGACGCTTTGGCGGTGGTCCTCGACCGCCAAGGTGGACCAAGTTGACCGTGCACCTTTTGAGCCATGAGAGATGCATCGCGTGTGGCATGTCGTGTCGCTGAGGTGATTTTAGTCTTGGCATAGCGCCGTTTCGCGGCGCACATCCTTGATTTGGCACGGGTGTTTGGGGGGTCGATAGCGATGCGCAAGGAGACTAATGGGGGCGGTCCAGATCGTTGGCGACGGAGCCAAGGAGGGCAGGACCGAACGGATAATCAAGACTCGGGCCAAGGCGCTCTCACGTCACCACACAGTTGTCCGCGGTTCTGCCAACACATACGTGTCCGCGACTCACATGCAACCGTTGCGCGATGGAAGTGGCACGGTTCGAGTCGTTGTTGTCAGCAATAGCCGTTTGGTAGCGGAAGCGCTGGCTCAATCCATTCCAGCGGATGCTGATATCGAGGTCCTCGGTGTGGGATCGGATGGAAACGACGCCGTCATTCTGAGCAGAGTGCACCAGCCGCAAGTGCTCGTTGTCGACGTTGACGCTCCGGGACCTCCACTGAACCTCGTGATTGCGACGGTGGCACAGTATTCACCATCTACGCGGGTTGTCGTTCTGTCGGATTTGCAGCCGGACAGCGAGGCGCCGGCCGGTGCATGGAGTTTGGTCTCGAAGTCTGAGACCTTGACGGGGTTGTGGGCGAAAGTGGCGGCGGTACCGCACTCTAGGCGTCGTCAGAATACGCAACAGCGTGGCTCTGCGTCGTCACATGCGCCTGGATCATCACTGCTGTCACGGCGAGAGATTGAGGTCCTCGAACTGCTTTCCGAAGGCAAGCAGAACAAAGAGATTGCTCGGATTCTCAGCGTCTCGACAGCCACGGCTAAACGCCATGTCGCCAATATCTACGTGAAGCTTTCTGTCAATTCGAGAGTGGATGCTCTTCGGCGCGGGGTCGCTCTGGGTCTCGTGCAGTTGGGTTGAAATGCCACAGATTCGGACGAGCGATTGCCCGTGTCGAAGGACACTGGTTTAGCCGAGCCGGGGGTCCGCACTTCCGTCGGCGCCGACCTTGACAGCTGGCACGCATGAACCGAATGGCCCAAGAAATCATGACCCACGGTGCGATTCAGCCCCGTCTTCGCCCCGAATATATTCAGTTCCCACAGCCAACGACATCCGCATTCCCGCGGGTGCCTGCGAGCTGGAGGGCCAGATGCACAGGTATTTATTGGGCGAGCGGACCGTCAAGTGCGGGATCTCCCACCCAACGCCCTTAGCGCGAATTCAGCGACCAGCCGCTCAAGTTTCAGCACAAACCGAGGAGCACGCATGTCACCCCTGAATGGCACCGGAACGACGTCGATCTGGCAAAAACCTGCGGCGGTTCTGCTGATGGTGCTACCCACAGTCAATGCCGTGTTGCTCACTATTCAGGCGTTCATCTCTGAGCCTCCATTCAACTCGGCAGTACCCGGATGGGTGTTCGCTTCGGTGAACGCGGCCGTGACCCTCGCTGCGTTCGCCGTCAAGCTGATGGCGCAACTGATGGCGAACCCACTGGTGAGCGAGTGGGTTCGAAAAATGCTCGTGCAGACCAGGATGCCTGGTGTCGAGCTCGGTCCAAATCCTGAGGTGATTGTGGCAGATCACGCCGAGGCGACGGATGGCGGTGTTGATCGGGGCGAGGTTGATAGTGCTGGCATGAGCTGAAGCCATCACGCCCGGTCGAATCCGGTTCGCTCAGATCACCTGGACACATTGGGCAAGCCCCCGGACGGTCTCGTACGCCAGTGCGAGCGCCATCAGGATCTGGCTCTGCAGCCCAACCGTATACCTCAGTTCGCGGTGCCGAAAGCCGCTCGAAGGGGGGCTTGATGGGACTTTGTGGCAATGGGATTATTCCTGATCAGGACCGCAAACTCGCGATCTGTGATTTGGGGGAAGAACCTACTTGGCAAAGTCAAGCGGTCTAAGCAACGCCGGTGGTTTGTGCTGCTGCGAGCAGCTGGGCTAGCCGGTTGGCTGGGGTTTCGAGGCCGAGGGTGGGTCGGGGCCGGCGGTTGAGTTTCGCTGCGACGCGAGCCAGATCGTCGGCGGT
>NZ_SOFZ01000017.1:0-16167 GCF_004402435.1 Cryobacterium sp. TMB1-7 | reverse complement strand
CGCTGCGGCGGGCCGGCCGGCACGGCCGGTTCAGCGTCGGCGACGGCGGGCGCGGCGGCGCGGCGGGCACGGTCCGTCGCGGCCTGCTGGATCTGGCCGCGCTGGTTGCGCACCTCGACTCCGCCGGAGTCGCTCGGGGCGGTGTAGCTCAGCTTCTCCTGGCCGGATTCGGCCGGAGGGGTCAGGCCCTTGGCGGCGACGATCGGCGCGTCGACGGCACCGGCCGGCTGGGACACCTCGACCTCGAGGTTGAACAGGAACCCGACGGTCTCTTCGCGGATCTGGCCCATCATCTGCTGGAACATGGCGAAGCCCTCACGCTGGTACTCGACCAGCGGGTCGCGCTGCGCCATCGCGCGCAGGCCGATGCCGTCCTTGAGATAGTCCATCTCGTAGAGGTGCTCGCGCCAGCGCCGGTCGATGACCGAGAGCACCACGCGGCGTTCGAGTTCGCGCATCGCGGGTGAACCGAGCGATTCCTCACGGCGGGCGTAGGCGACCTTGGCGTCGGAGATGATCTCCCGGCGCATGAAGTCACGGTTGATCTTGCCCTTGTTGCCCGCTTCGGAGATGACCTCGTCGATGGTGAGGCCGACGGGGTAGAGGGTCTTCAGCTCGGTCCACAGGGCGTCGAAGTCCCAGTCGTCGCCGTTGCCTTCGCCGGTGTGGACCTCGAGCACCTCGTCGATGACGTCTTCGAGGAACCGCTGGGTGCGTTCGTGCAGGTCGTCACCCTCGAGGATGTGCCGTCGGTCGCTGTAGATCGCTTCGCGCTGGCGGTTGAGCACGTCGTCGTACTTGAGGACGTTCTTGCGGATCTCGGCGTTGCGGCCCTCGACCTGCGACTGGGCGCTGCGGATCGCACGGCTGACCACCTTGGACTCGATGGCCATGTCGTCGGGAACACCCTGGCGGCCCATCAGGCTTTCGGCGGCGCCGGCGTTGAAGAGGCGCATCAGGTCGTCGGTGAGCGAGAGGTAGAACCGGCTCTCGCCCGGGTCGCCCTGGCGACCGCTGCGGCCGCGCAACTGGTTGTCGATGCGGCGGGACTCGTGGCGTTCGGTGCCGAGCACGTACAGTCCGCCGGCGGCGATGACCTTGTCGGCCTCCTCGGAGACCTCGGCCTTGACGGCGGCGAAGACGTCGTCCCACTCTTTTTCGTATTCGTCCGGTGTCTCGACCGGGCTCAGGCCCTTCGCGTTCATCGCGGCGACGGCGAGGAATTCGGCGTTGCCGCCGAGCATCACGTCGGTGCCACGGCCGGCCATGTTGGTGGCGACGGTGACCGAGCCCAGGCGGCCGGCCTGGGCGACGATGGCGGCCTCGCGAGCGTGGTTCTTGGCGTTGAGGACCTCGTGGCGCACGCCCTTCTTCGCCAGCAGGCGGGAGAGGTATTCGCTCTTCTCGACGCTCGTGGTGCCGACCAGGACCGGCTGTCCGTTGGCATGGCGCTCGACGATGTCCTCGACGACCTGGCCGAACTTGGCCTCTTCGTTCTTGTAGATGAGGTCGGACTGGTCGATGCGCTGCATCGGCTTGTTGGTGGGGATCGCGACGACGCCGAGCTTGTAGGTGCTCATGAATTCGGCGGCCTCGGTCTCGGCGGTTCCGGTCATGCCGGAGATCTTCGAGTACAGGCGGAAGTAGTTCTGCAGGGTCACGGTGGCCAGGGTCTGGTTCTCGGCCTTGACCGCGACGCCTTCCTTGGCCTCGATCGCCTGGTGGATGCCCTCGTTGTAGCGGCGGCCCATCAGAATGCGGCCGGTGTGCTCGTCGACGATGAGCACCTCGCCGTTCATCACGACGTAGTCCTTGTCCTTCTTGAACAGGGCGTTGGCCTTGATGGCGTTGTTCAGGAACGAGATCAGCGGGGTGTTCGCGGATTCGTAGAGGTTGTCGATGCCGAGGTAGTCCTCGACCTTTTCGATGCCGGGTTCGAGCACTCCGACGGTGCGCTTCTTCTCGTCGACTTCGAAGTCCTCGTCGACGACGAGGCGCTTGGCGAGGCTGGCGAACTCGGTGAACCAGCGGTTCGCCTCCCCCGATGCGGGTCCGGAGATGATCAGCGGGGTGCGGGCCTCGTCGATGAGGATCGAGTCGACCTCGTCGACGATCGCGAAGTAGTGACCGCGCTGCACCATGTCGCTGGCCTGCCAGGCCATGTTGTCGCGCAGGTAGTCGAAGCCGAACTCGTTGTTGGTGCCGTAGGTGATGTCGCAGGCGTACATCTCGCGACGCTGCGCGGGGGTCTGTCCGGAGACGATGCATCCGGTGGTCATGCCCAGGGCGCGGAACACGCGGCCCATCAGTTCGCTCTGGTAGCTGGCCAGGTAGTCGTTGACCGTGATGACGTGCACACCACGGCTGGTGATGGCGTTGAGGTAGGCCGCCGTGGTGGCGACCAGGGTCTTGCCCTCACCGGTCTTCATCTCGGCGATGTTGCCCAGGTGCAGGGCCGCGCCGCCCATGAGCTGGACGTCGAAGTGCCGCAGGCCCAGGGTGCGGGTGGAGGCCTCTCGTACGGCGGCGAACGCCTCGGGCAGCAAGTCGTCCAGCGACTCACCGCCCGAGTAACGCTCACGCAACTGCACGGTCTCGTTCTTCAGCTCCTCATCACTGAGGGTGCTGAAGTCGTCTTCCAGCGCATTGATGGCCTTTGCGTAGCTCTCGAGTCGACGCAGAATGCGCCCCTCGCCAACACGAAGAACTTTTTCCAGTATTCCGGCCACGAATGCACTCCACTAGTCGTCACGGCGTGCGAACACGCCTGTCGTCCGGTCGGACGCACGTAGCGCCGACCTAGCCGGCAACTATAGCAATGCTAGTTGGTCAGGAGCTGGACCCGCTGGACACTGACGCCAGCTCTCTCGCTGCGTCGGAGTTCGGGTCCAGTTCGATGACACCGTAATCCCAGCCCTTGCGCCGGTAGACGACGCTGGGCCGGTTGGATTCGGCATCCTGGAACAGGTAGAAGTCGTGACCGACGAGCTCCATGAAGTACAGGGCGTCGTCCACGGTCATGGGCGCGGCAGAGAAGACCTTGCGACGTATGACCACCGGGCTGTAGACCTCCTCGGCTTCTTCGGTCTCGCCGGCCTCGTCGGAGACGACCTGGATCGCCCCGGTGCGCACGCGCTCCAGGGTCTCAACGTCGGCCGGGACGATGTCGATCACCGCGAAACCTGACGACGACGCCTCATGCAGCGAGGTGGGCCGGTGCGCGCCCCCACGGTGCACCTTCCGGCGGTCCTTGGCTCGACGCACCCGTTCCAGGAGCCTGCCGAGGGCGATGTCGAAGGCCGCGTACTTGTCGCTGCCCTCGGCTTCGGCCCGGACGATGGGCCCCTTGCCGATGAGCGTGAGTTCGACGCGGTCGTTACCGGCGGCGCCGCTCTTCTCGGTGTGACGACTGACCTTGATTTCCAGGGCGAGGGCCTTGTCGGCGAGGCCGGCGATCTTCTCGGCCTTCTCCGTCGCATATTCCCGGAAGCGATCAGTGATCCCCAGGTTGCGTCCAACGATGTTAGTTTCCATGACGACCTCCAGATCTGGCGAACCGCCCCTGATCCGGGCGATTGGTACGCGCCTTTGGCACAACCGTAGTCGTGCCAGCTGGATAAGTCACAGCTTTTGTCAATCAGTTTCCCGTGAACGATGAATGTCGGGATGGTGCCGTCGTGTTTCCGCGACGGTCGCCGCTCCGACCACCTCACCGCCGGCCTGTCGGAGGGCGCGCCGGGCCTCCAGGAGGGTGGCGCCTGTGGTCACGATGTCGTCGACGAGCAGGATCCGGCTGCCGGCAAGCGGCCTGGTCGCCACCAGCGTGCCGCTGCGGTTGTCCATCCGCTGCTGCCGGCCCAACCCGACCTGGTCCGCGACGCCGGCACGCGGCCGCAGGAGCGCGCTCCCGCGGAGGCCGGCCCGGCTGAGGAGCAGGTCGACGGGGTGGAACCCGCGCGCCCGCCAGGCCCGGCGGGAGGACGGCACGGTGACCAGCACGATGCCACTGGAGACCTGGGTGGGCTCTGCGGCGACCAATGCCGCCCCCACGGCCAGGCGAAGCGCCACGGCGAGCGCCGGAGCGGCATCCGTTCGACCGCCGTCCTTGTACGCCACCAGCACCCTGCCCACCACGCCGGTGTACTCCAACGCGGACCAGACCGTGAGGTCCTCCCGGTAGACCGCCCTCGGCTGGGCACGCAGCGCGCTCAGGCAGGCGGCGCACAGCGCCCGGTCCGGCGTGCCGCAGCCGCTGCACTGGGTGGGCATCAGCACTGCCCAGGCATCGAGGACGGCGGCACGGGTTGCCGCGCGCACCGTCTGCATCACCCCTCGGTCGCTGGTCATCCGGTCAGACTCGCGCGTCGGGGTGATCCCTGCGGCCTGACGCGCTCACCTGTGCACTGTCGGCGGCCGCGGCGGCTGGGGAGGAGGGCCGGCTCAGCCGCCGGTGCCCTGCTGGGTGGCCACGAGGGTGACCGCGTCGATACGTTCCTGCCAGCCGATGCCGCGCTGCACCAGGAGTGACCCCTCCACGGACAGCGCCCGCAGGTCGCGCAATAGGTTACTGCCCGTGATCGAGCGGATTCCCGTCGACGACTCGAGCTGCTCGCTGGTGCCGCCGATCTCGTGGGAGACGACGCGACTTTCTCCGTCTGGCTGCAGGCTCAGGTACGCCACCGTTGCCTGGTCGACCCAGGTCGCATCCATCGGGATTCCGGCGTCGGTGGCCAGCTGCACGGGGTCGCCCAGGCCGACCGGAGCCCCGTTCTCCCGCAGCACACCGGCCACCACGAGGCGCAGCTCGCCGGCCGCGCTCAGCAGCGCGATCACCCGGGTGCCGTCGCGGGAGACCTTGAGCGCGGTGATCGCCGAGGAGTCCAGCCAGGGCGTCGGAATGGCCTGCGCCGCTCCCTGAGTGTTGTACACGAAGAGCTCGTTGGGCCGGTCTCCCGGCACCGACCAGACATAGCCGGAGCCGTCGATGGACGGGGCGATGAGGTTCTGCCGCGGATCGAGCAGCCTGGCATCCTCGCCCACCCTGACTCCGTAGACCCCGGTGGCGGTGAGGGCGGCGGCCGCCGTCTGCGACGGCGACAGCGTGACCGCGCTGGGTGCGAGGGCGGCGACGGACTCCGACAGCCCCGGCAACAGGTTGATCGTCTTGCCGGTCGCGGCAAGGAACCCGAACTCGCCATCGCGCAGCACGAGGGCCCGCGCATCCACCCGGGGGTTCACCACGGGTTCGTTCGCGCCGAGAGCGGCGATGTCCTGAGAGTTCCGGTTGATCGTGACCGTGACCGTGAGCCCGCTGGGCAGGCTGTTCTCCAGCTGGCTCTTCATCCGCTGCAGGGTCAGCCTGTCGGCGTTCAACGCCTCGCTGTTCAGATCCACCTTGGCGTCCCTGGCCACCACGGTGACGGCGTCGGCGGTGAGGGCGGTGCCCTCGGGGAACGCCGACGTCACCGCGCCGGCGAGCCACTCACTGGGTCCGCTGAGCACGCCGTTGACGATCTTGGTCGGCAGGGATGTCCCGCGCGGGTACCACCGCACGTCGGGCACCAGGAATTGGAAGTCCGGGTCGAAGAAATAGAGCGACTGGGCGCTGAAGACGTCCTCGAAGGTGTTCTGGTCGAGAACGGTGCCGTTGGGCGCCGCACTGATCCGCCACTCGCCGTTCACCTGCGCGAACTGGTAGCGCAGTTGCACGTTCGCCGACGCGGCGTCGCCGTGGTACTCACCGATCGCGTTGACCTCGGCCACCGGTCGCACGGACACGAGCATGGTGCTGTCGTCGACGGGCACAACGATGCGCCCAGACCCGTCTTCAACGGTGACACCGGTGTCGGACTTCCAGGTGTCGCTGAAATCCGCCGTCAGGAACTCCCTGGCGATCTCGTAGTTGTTGTCCGGGCTGGTGGCGGCACCGATGAATCCGGTCAGGATCTCCTCCATCGAGGCCCCGTCCCGTGGCCGGTCCGGCAGGAAGACCGGGGCCGGGTTTTCCCCGGCCACTACGTCCTGGCCGGTCTGCACTGCCCCGGTGCGCGGAATGCTCGAGCAGCCGCCGAGCAGGAGGGCCATCGCGGTGACGACGGCGACGAGCCTGGCCGGGCTACGCATGGTGGTCTCTTCTCGGTTCGGCGTGGGGCGACACGAATCCGGCGGTGTCGGCATCCGCCGGCGGCAGCGGGTTGGGCGACACCGTCAGCGCGACGCCGGTTGTGCGGGGCAGGGTCAGTCTGAAGCAGGACCCGGCGCCGGGACTGGACCAGACCTGCAGCCAGCCGCGGTGGGCGGCGGCATCCTCGAGGGAGATGGCCAGGCCGAGCCCGGTGCCGCCGATCGTGCGTTTGCGGGACGGGTCAGCCCGCCAGAACCTGTCGAACACGTGGGTGATCTCGGCCTGGGTCATGCCCATTCCGTAGTCCCGTACCGACAGCGCCACCGCCGATTCGTTGCTGTCCACCGACACGACGATCGGTTTGCCCTCGCCGTGCTCGATGGCGTTGCCGATGAGGTTGTTGACGATGCGGCGCACCCGTCGTGGGTCCATCTCCGCGGCCAGATGCCCGCCGGGCGCGGCCAGCCTGATCTCGCTCCCCTTGGAATCTCCGAGCGAGCGCATGCCGTCGATGACGTCCTCCGCCAGATGCACAAGATTGGTGGGTTCGGATTCGAGCTCGACGGACCCGGCGTCATAGCGGCTGATCTCGAGCAGGTCCGCCAGGAGCAGCTCGAAGCGTTCCACCTGGGTGTGCAGCAGCTCCGCGGTGCGTTCGGTGGCCGGCGGGAAGCTGGCCCGCTGGTCGTAGAGGAGGTCTCCGGCCAGGCGGATCGTGGTGAGAGGGGTGCGGAGCTCGTGCGAGACGTCGGACACAAAACGTTGCTGCACCTCGGACAGGTCGGCCAGTTCCTTGATCTGGCTCTGCAGGCTGTCGGCCATGCCGTTGAACGAACGGGCCAGCGTCGCGATCACGTCCTCGCCCTTTTCGGGGATCCGCACGCCCAGGTCACCGGAGGCGAGTTTCTGGCTGGTCTGGGCCGCCACCTGGATCGGGGCGACCACGAAGCGCACCACGATCCAGGTGACCGCTCCGATCAACACCATCAGGGCCAGGCCGGCGCCGCCCAGGGTCCGCTGCACGAACAGCAGCGTCGATTCGGCGTCGGCGAGGCTGTACCCGATGTACAGCTCGTAGCGCCCGGCGACGGGGACCGTGATCTGGGAGCCGACGACGATTCCGGGCACCGACGAACCGTCGTCGGAGGCCAGAGTCACCGATTGCCAGAACTGCCCGTCGGCGTCGTCCTGCACGGCCTCCCGGATTTCCGGCGAGATGACCGCGGTGGATGATCCGAACGTCGAGGAGTCCTGGGGTGCCACGGTCGACGATTCCTGCCCCGGCACCCTGAAGACGGCGACCAGCCGGCTCGACGACGCGGCGGAGATCGACGTGCGGGCTGACTCCAACAGCGTCTGCACCTGCACCCGGTCGACGGCATCCGAGGAGTCCAGGATTCCCTGGGCGGCGCTGGTGGCCCGGTTGGAGTCCACCAGAATCTGGGTCAGCCGCGACTGGAACAGGTCGTTGCCGACACTGACCGACATGTACACGCCGACCAGTCCAATGGCGGCGCCCGACGCCAGCACCGTGATGGCGACGGTGCGGAACTGCAGGGATGAGCGCCAGCTGCGCCGCAGCTGCTGGGCCAGGCGGCGCCACGATCCCCACGATCGCCAGTCCAGCCTCCACACGTCCAACCGCGCAGCCACCGGGCCCCTAGCTGGCGGCGCCGGCGCGGTAGCCGACTCCGCGCACGGTCATCACGATGCGCGGGTTGTCAGGGTCGTCTTCGACCTTGGCGCGCAGACGCTGAACGTGCACATTGACCAGCCGGGTGTCGGCCTTGTAGTGATAGCCCCAGACCTGTTCGAGGAGCATCTCACGGGTGAAGACCTGGGCTGGTTTGGAGGCCAACGCCAGCAGCAGGTCGAATTCCAGCGGAGTCAGGTTGATGCTCTGCTCTCCGCGCTTGACCTCGTGGCCGGCGGCGTCGACGACGAGGTCGCCGATCTGCAGACTGGCGGGCGTCTCCACCGGGACCGGTCGCAGCCGGGTACGAATCCGGGCGACGAGCTCCTTGGGGTTGAACGGTTTGACCATGTAGTCGTCCGCGCCGGATTCCAGCCCCTTGACCACATCGGTGGTGTCCGACTTCGCCGTCAGCATGATGATGGGGGTGCCGGACTCGGCCCGGATCAGGCTGCACACCTCGATGCCGTCCAGCCCGGGCAGCATGAGGTCGAGGAGCACCAGGTCGGGCACGACGCTGTGAAACGCGTCAAGGGCCTGCGCCCCGTCCGCACAGAAGTGCGGCTCGAAGCCCTCGCCCTGCAGGACGATGCCGATCATCTCAGCGAGTGCGGGGTCATCGTCGACAACCAAAATGCGTGAGTTCATTGATCCGTTTTCCGCCCGGTCACCGGGCAATAACGCGCACGACACGGGCAATCTCTGGCACAAGAATAGTCGACACGGCTCCGAGATATCGCGCAGGCCACACAGTGCAGTCCGGGTATGCCAGCATGGAGGCGTGACGGACCCAGACTGGCACCCACCGACCACCTCCCCCGGCGTACCTCGCTACGGCGAATACGCCCCGACAGGCGCGCCCGGCACCCCTCCGGCGGCACCGTCCGGCGGCTACCGGCCCAGTGCGCCGCCCGCCTGGGCCCCGCCGCCCAAGCCCGGTCTGATTCCGCTGCGCCCGCTGGGCTTCGGTACCCTGCTCGGCGCTCCCTTCCAGGTTCTGCGGCGCAATCCCAAGGCCACCTTCGGCAGCGCACTGATCGTGCAGGGCGCCACGCTCCTGATTACCCTGGTCGTCGTCGGCCTGGTGAGTTTTTTCGCCCTCAGCCGGGTCGCCTCGGCGCCGGTCGATGAACAGGATGCCGTCGAGGCCGGCGCGATCCTCACCATCGTGCTGTCCGCCCTGATACCTGTCGCCCTGGCCATCGTCGCGTCGGCTCTTCTGCAGGGCGTGATCGTGCTCGAGGTGTCCCGGGCGACCCTGGGTGAGAAGCTGCGCCTGGGCGCGCTGTGGCGCCAGGTGGGTCGGCGGGTGTGGCCACTGGTCGGCTGGACCCTGCTGCTCAGCGCGGCGCTGCTGGTCGGCGTGCTGCTCATCGGTGGACTGGTCTTCGTGTGCGTGCTCCTGGGCGGCGGGTGGATCGCAGCGGCCGTGATCGTCGGTGTCTTCGGCGGACTGGGGCTCCTCGCCCTGGGAGCCTGGGTGAGCACCAAGACCGCCGTCGTCCCGAGCCTGATCGTGCTGGAACGGTTGGGCATCCGGCAGGCGATCCGGCGTTCCTGGTCGTTGACGGGCGGCTTCTTCTGGCGCACCCTGGGTGTTCTGCTGCTGATCACGGTGATCGTGAACGTCGTCGCGCAGATCGTGACCACCCCGCTGTCGCTGTTGTTCAGCGTGGTGCTCAGCCTGATCGACCCGAACGCCGCCTTCGACGCCTACATTCCCGCCATCGTGCTGTACGTCCTCACGCTCCTGATCGCCCTGGTCCTGGGCGCCGTGACCGCCGTCGTGCAGTCGGCCGCCGTTGCCCTGATCTACATCGACCTGCGGATGCGCAAGGAGGGCCTTGACCTGGAGCTGCAGAGGTTCGTCGAAGCGGCCCCCGGCGCCAAGGCCAGCGATCCCTACCTCACCCGCACCGCGCCCGCTGCCGCCGACACTGCGACCCGCCCCGACCCGGGGTCGCCCTGGGCATGATCGCGGGGTGGGGGCCGGTTCTGCCGTGGATGGGGATCCCGGTGGATCCCGGCGCGCCCGACGCGCAGCAGTGGCTGCGCGATGAGCTCGCCAAGGCTCCCTACCAGGCGGCCCAGCCCACCTGGTTCGACAGGCTCTCCCAGGCGATCTTCGACTGGTTCTCTTCGCTGTCCTTCGTCGGCGACGGCAGCGGGGGCTGGATCCCGCTGGTCGCGACGCTGATCGGGATCGCCCTGCTGGTGGCCGCCGTGCTCGTTTTCGGGCTGCCCCGGCGGGCACGGCGCCGCCGGAAGGCCGCGGGACTGTTCGCCGCCGATGATCGCCGCACCGCGGATCAACTGCGTAAATCGGCCGCCGCCGCCGCATCGGCCGGCGACTGGACCCTCGCCAGCGAGGAGGCCTTCCGGGCCATCGCCCAGGGGCTGGCGGAACGCACCATCCTGCGGCCGACACCGGGAACGACGGCGCACCGCGTCGCCGAACTGGCCGGCGACGCCTTCCCCGACGAACGGGCCCGGTTGATCAGTGGCGCGAGCGTATTCGAGAGCGTGCGTTACCTCGGCGGCATCGGAACCGAGCAGGGCTACTCCGCTCTGGTCGACCTCGACGCCGATCTGCGGGCCGCCCGTCCCCGCTCGACGGCGCCGGTGGCTCCGTGAGCGCCGTCACCACCGCGAGTCCGGTGTCGAGCACGCCCACGATTCGCCTCGCGCTGCGGAGGTCCGTGTTCTGGGTCGTCGCGGGGGTCGGCGCCCTGCTCGTGGCCGTCGTCGCCTTCATCCTCACCGGGGCCGGGGGCGCCGCCGGCCCGCGGCTGGGGGCCGACAACCCCGCTCCGACCGGCGGCATGGCCGTCGTCGAGGTGCTCCGCCAGCAGGGGGTGACCGTCGTGCCGGTGGACACCCTCGACGAGGCCGGCGATGCGACGGCCGCGGCCGGGAATGCCACCCTGTTCCTGTCCGACGAGTCCGGCTACCTCAGCACCGACCAGCTCGATCGGCTCGGTGATCTGGCCGGCCGCACCGTTGTCGTTGACCCCGACTTCCGTGCCCTGCAGGCCTTGGCCCCCGAAGTCGGGTTCGGCGGCGTGTCTGGCGCGGACTCCCTCGACGCCGAGTGCCCGGTTCCGGCCGCCGAGCGCGCCGAAACGATCTCACCCGGCGGCAAGACACTCGGCCTGCCCGCGGGCACCGCCGGCTATACGGGCTGCTTCCCCGGCGAGAACGACACCTTCTCGGTGATCGAACGGGTCACGGATGACCGCACCGTCACCCTGGTTGCCGACACCGCGGTGTTCGCCAACGACGAGATCGCCACCTACGGCAATGCCGCGCTGGCCCTCAACCTTCTCGGCGCCACCGACACCCTGGTCTGGTATCTGCCGACCCTGGCCGACGTGCCCGTCACCGGCCCGCCCTCGCTCGGCGCGCTCACGCCCGGCTGGGTGACGCCGGTGCTGCTCCTGCTGGTGGGCGTCGCCGTCACCGCCATGGTGTGGCGCGGCCGCCGGTTCGGCCCCCTGGTCGCCGAGAACCTGCCCGTCGTCGTGCGGGCCAGCGAGACCATGGAAGGGCGCGCGCGGCTGTACGCCCGCGGCAGCGCCCGGCTGCGGGCGGTCGACGCGATCCGGATCGGTGCGGTGGCCCGGATGGCCCAGGCCGCGGGATTGCCCCGGACCGCGCCCCTCGACCAGGTGATCCGCACTGTCGCGGCGCTCACCGCCCTGCCGCCGGAGCGCGTGCACGCCGTGCTCGTCGGTGAGGTGCCGGGCAGCGACGCCGCCATGATGGCGCTGTCGGACGCCATCGACGAACTGGAACGCGCCACCGCCCTCGCCGCCCGCCCGCCCGGCGCCGGGCCCTCCCCCACCGCTCGCCCGTCAACCGGAAGAATGGAACCATGACCAGCCACGCCCCGACATCCGCCGAGACCAGCCCAGCCGACGCCTCGACCGACAGCCTGCGCCGCGCCCTCGCGCAGGTGCGCACCGAGGTCGGCAAGGCCGTCGTCGGGCAGGACGGCGCCGTCACCGGACTGATCATCGCCCTGCTCTCCCGCGGTCACGTTCTGCTGGAAGGCGTACCCGGTGTGGCCAAGACCCTGCTGGTGCGGTCCCTGAGCCACGCGCTCAGCCTGGACACCAAGCGGGTGCAGTTCACCCCCGACCTGATGCCGGGCGACGTGACCGGTTCGCTCATCTACGACGCGAAGGCCGGCGAGTTCGAGTTCCGCAACGGGCCCGTCTTCACGAACATCCTGCTCGCCGACGAGATCAACCGCACACCACCGAAGACCCAGTCCGCCCTGCTGGAGGCGATGGAGGAGCGCCAGGTCAGCGTGGACGGGCTCTCGCTCCCGCTGCCGGAACCGTTCATCGTGGCCGCGACCATGAACCCGATCGAATACGAAGGCACGTACACGCTCCCCGAGGCCCAGCTGGACAGGTTCCTGCTCAAGCTCGTGCTCGACATCCCCGAGCGTGACGTCGAGCTCGAGGTGTTGCGCCGGCACGCCACCGGGTTCAGCCCACGCGACCTCACCGCCGCGGGCGTCACCCCGGTGCTCGGTGCCGCCGAGCTCGCCGCGGCCCAGGCATCCGTCGCCGCCGTCGGTGCGAGCCCCGACGTGCTGGCGTACATCGTCGACCTGGCCAGGGCCACCCGGAACAGCCCGTCGGCCAAACTGGGCGTGAGCCCCCGTGGCACCACCGCCCTCCTCGCCGCGGCCAAGGCCTGGGCGTGGCTGAGCGGTTACGCGTCGATCACCCCCGATCACGTGCAGGCCATGGTGCTGCCAGTCTGGCGACACCGAATCCAACTGCGCCCGGAGGCGGAACTCGAAGGCATCACCGTCGACACGATCCTGCACGGCGTGCTGCAGCAGGTCCAGGTTCCGATCTAACCGATGACACGCATCCGATGACACTGACCGGCCGCTTCGTCCTCCTCGTCGCCCTCGGCGTCGTGCCCATCGTGCTGCTCGGCGACACGTCCGCGCGGGCACTGGCGGTCCTGGCCGGCTGGCTGCTGCTCGCCCTGACACTCGGGATCATCGACCTGGCCCTCGCCGCGTCGCCGCGGCGGCTGACCCTGGCCCGGGTGTTGCCGTCCAGGGTGCGCCTGGGTGAGGAGGTGACCAGCGAGCTCTATCTGCGCAACGATGGTCCCCGCCGACTTCGCGGCATCGTCCGCGACGGGTGGCAGCCGTCGGCAGGCGCGGGCAACAACCGCACGGCTGTGACGTTGCCGGCCGGGGAACGACGCCTCGTCGAGCTGACTCTCGTGCCCACCCGGCGCGGAGAACGCACCGCGTCCCACGTGACGGTGCGCTCGATGGGCCCGCTGGGCCTCTGGGCCAGGCAGGCCACCCTCATCGCGCCCGCCCAGATCAGGGTGCTGCCGCCCTTCCACTCCCGCAAACACCTGCCGAGCCGGATCAGCCGGCTCAAGGAGCTCGACGGACGCACCAGCGTGCTCGTGCGCGGCCAGGGTACCGAGTTCGACTCCCTGCGCGAATACGTGCGCGGCGACGACGTGAGGTCCATCGACTGGCGTGCCACCGCGCGCCGCAACGACGTCGTGGTGCGCACCTGGCGGCCCGAACGTGACCGACGCATTGTGATCGTCATCGACACCGGCCGCACCTCCGCCGCCCGGGTCGCCGACGAACCACGGCTGGACACCGCCTTCGAGGCGGCGCTGCTTCTGGCCGCACTGGCGTCCAGGGCCGGTGACAGGGTGGACTTCCTGGCCTGGGACCGCCGGGTGCGGGCCCGGGTGCAGGGCGCGTCGGGAGCCGAACTGCTCAGCCGCATGGTGGACGGCATGGCGCTGATCGAACCCGAGCTCATCGAGATGGACTGGACGGCCCTTCCCGGCCAGATCCGTGGCATCACCGGCCAGCATGCGCTGGTGGTGTTGCTCACCCCGATGGATGCCCCCGGCGCGTCGACGGGGCTGCTATCGGTGCTCGGTCAACTCACCTCGCGGCACACCGTGCTGGTGGCATCGGTGACGGACCCGTCGGTCGCCGGTCTGACCCGCAGCCGAGGGACCCGCGAAGACGTGTACAGGGCCGCGTCGGCGGAACGCACTTTGCTGGACGCCACTCGGGTGGCCGCGGCTGTGCGGCAGCTCGGCGCAGACGTGGTCACCGGTGCCCCCGACGAGCTGCCGCCGGCCCTGGCCGACCGCTACATCGCCCTCAAGGCGGCGGGCCGGCTCTAGTCGGCGACGCTCAGCCGGCGAAGACTCGGGCGCTGCCGGCCTCGAACTCGGCCAGGTCACCGGTCTCGCCCGCGCGCACGGCGCGCCCGCCGAGCACCAGCATGTAGGCGAGAAAGGCCAGCAGGGCCGCAGCGCCGATGCCGATCTTCACCGGCCACGGCCATGGCGCCGGGGTCACAAAGCCCTCGATGATGCCGGACACCAGCAGCACAAAAACCAGTCCGATCGCCACCGTGAACAGCGCGCGGGCATCCTCGGCCAGGGCCTGACCGCGGGTGCGGGCACCCGGCGCGATCCAGGCCCAGAAGATGCGAAGGCCCGCTGCTGCCGCCACGAAGATCGCGGTCAGTTCCAGCAAGCCGTGCGGGGCGATGTAGAGGAAGAACGTGTCGCCCTCGTCGTAGGCGAACATCACCGCCGCGGTGACGCCGAGGTTCTGGGCATTCTGCAGGACGATGTACGGCACGTAGACGCCCAGGATGCCGAACGCGACACACTGCGCCGCGATCCAGGCATTGTTGGTCCACACCCGTCCGGCGAAGGACGCCGCGGGGTTCTCAGAGTAGTAGGAGACGAAGCTCTGGTTCGCGAGTTGCTCCAGCTCGGCGGGAGACCCGAAGTTGGCCAGCACGTCGGGGTTGTTGGTGGCCCAGACCGCGTAGAGGCCCGCGACGACAAACGTCACCACGGCCACCGCCAGGGTGAGCCAGCGCAACCTGTACAGCGCGGCCGGTAGCTGGGTGAGGAAGAACCGCGGCAACTGCGAGAGCACATTGGTGCCCGCGCCCGTGAAGCGCAGCCGGGCCCTGGACAGGAGCACCGAGAGCCTGTCGCCCTGCATCGTCGAACCGGCGGCGGTCTTGATGACCGAGAGCTGGGTGGCGCCGGCCTGATAGGCCTGGATCAGTTCGTCGGACTGGGCACCGCTGAGTTGCCGCCGGCGGCCGAGTACGGCCAGGCGGTCCCATTCGGCGCGGTGCGCCGCTGAATACGCGTCAAGATCCATCTGATTCAATAGTAGACATGGCGGAGCCCTGGAAAGCAGCCGATCACGGTGAAGATTCCCTGATCGAGCACGAGCTGGTGACCGGTGAGGCCGTTGCCCTCGATGTTCGCCCGGCGAGCGTGATCCTGCGAGGTGCGGGAACGATGATCGATTGGGTGGCCTACGTCGGCTTCTTCCTGCTCATGGCGCTGGTGGTTTCGAGTTTGTTCGGCGACGGAATCGACGAGGCTTTGGCCCAGGCGCTGGCCATCTCGGGCCTGGTCTTCTCGCTGCTGATCGTGCCGATGCTGGTCGAGACCCTCTCGCACGGACGGTCATTGGGCCGCTGGGCGGTCGGCGCGCGCATCGTGCGGGATGACGGCGGCGCCACCGGGCTGCGGCATTCCTTCATTCGGGCGCTGATGGGCGTGATCGAGATCTTCCTCACCTTCGGCGGACTCGCGGTCACCTGCGCCCTGCTCAACTCCCGTTCCAAACGACTCGGCGACCTCCTGGCCGGCACCTACAGCCAACACGAGAGGGTGCCGCGGTTCAGTGAACCCACCTTTGTGCTGCCGCCGGTCCTGGCGTCCTGGGCCGCGACGGTGGACGTCGCCCGCCTGCCCGATCGACTGTCTCGCCGGGTGGCGCAGTTCCTGCGGCAGGCCCACCAGCTCTCCCCCGACACCCGGGTGCGGCTGGCGGAGGGCCTCGCCGCGGAGGTGGCGCCGTTCGTGTCGCCCCTCCCGGCGGTACCGCCGGAGTACCTTCTCATCGGCGTGGCAGAAGTACGGCGTAACCGCGAGTACAACGGCCATCTGCTCGAGCGCGGCCGGCTTGAGAAGCTCTCTCCGGTCCTCACCGGCCGCCCGCACGACTTCCCCGAGCGCTAACCCCTCCTCTCCCCTTCGCCCGCGAGCTGTGGCTGTCGAGCCCTGGTGAGCCGCCCTGCGGGTCGTGACCGTCCTCGTCGGTCGAGCCTGTCGAGACCCGGTGAGGCCGGCTCTGGGGCTCGTGAGGGGCTCGACCGGGGAGGGTGGGGTTAAACGCAGAAAAGCCACCCCTGGTGGGGTGGCTTTTCTGTGTGTTTCTAAGTTAAGTCCGGCGGTGTCCTACTCTCCCACAGGGTCCCCCCTGCAGTACCATCGGCGCAAAGAGTCTTAG
>NZ_SOFZ01000031.1:0-15888 GCF_004402435.1 Cryobacterium sp. TMB1-7 | reverse complement strand
GCGGCTCCGCCCGTTCGTCCCGCATCCGCGCCACGGGCCGCCGCACCGCCGCCCGCCGTTACGCCGGCGGCGCCCGCTGCTGCTGCCCCGGTACCTGCGGCCCCGGCACCCGCGGCCGACCCTGAGCACACTCAGCCCCTCACCAAGACGCCGGCTCCGCCGCGGCGGACTCCCGCCGACCTCGAAGCGGCGCCCTGGTGGACGACCCCGGCCCAGTCCCGGCTGGTGCCCACCGCTGAAGAGGAGACGGCCGCTCTCGGTCGTCGTACGCCGGCCACCCCGCCGAGCCCGTTGGACACCGGCGTCGCACCGCGCCCCGCCGACTCCACCAGCGCCACGGTCTCTCGGCACGCCGCTCACGTACCACTCCCCGAACCGGCTCCGGCCGCGCTCCCCGTGTCCGCCGCAACCGCGGCCGCGGCCACCGGTGCAGCCACGGCAGCGCCCGGCCACGACGCCCACGCCGCACCGGCGCCGTCCGCCGACGAACCCGGTCCCCGTCGCCGCGGTCCGGCCGACGGCGAGCCGCCGCGCCGCCCCTCGAAGCGAGACCTGCTTTGGGTCGGGGGTGCCGTGGTCGCGGTGCTCGTGATCATCGGTCTCTTCTTCCTGGGCCAGAGCCAGGGTGACACCCCGGCGGCCGCTCCCACCGAATCTGCCTCAGCCCAGGCGGGCACCACCACGGAGCCCACGACTGCCCCCGAGCCCGCCGCCCCGGGCCCGCAGCCGGCCGGCGTGCACGCCTGGAACACCCTGTTCGGCACCGAGTGCCTCGAACCGTACACGTCGCCCTGGGACGAAGAATTCACCGTCGTCGACTGCGCCACCCCGCACATGGGCCAGCTGGTCTACCGCGGCATCCTCGAGGGCGACAGCGGTTCCCCGTTCCCCGGTGAGCAGGCGTTCGCCGACCAGATCAACGTTCTCTGCAGCGCCCCCGGCGTGATCGACTTCGAAACCGCCGGCGCCTACGGCGATGTGCAGCTGCAAGGCAGTTACCCGGTGACCGCCGAGCAGTGGGACGCCGGCGAGAGGTACTTCTACTGCTTCGCGAGCCGGTCCTCGGGCGAGCCGCTCACCGCGAGCCTGGCCCCGGCCGCCTAACGGCGCCGTAGCCACTCCGCACACACAGAAAGCCGGGCCCGAGGGCCCGGCTTTCCGTGTCACCGCGGTGCGCGGGCGGCTAGATTTCGTCGGATTCGACAGGTCCGGCGGCGAGCAGCTGGTGCACGCCGTCGAGGATCTCGTCGGGGCGGAAGGGGTACCGAGCGATCTCGGCGGGGTCGCTGATGCCGGTGAGCACCAGAACCGTGTGCAAACCGGCCTCGATGCCGGCGACGATGTCGGTGTCCATCCGGTCGCCGATCATGCCGGTGTTCTCCGAGTGCGCGCCGATGCGGTTCATCGCCGAGCGGAACATCATCGGATTGGGCTTGCCCACGACGTAGGGCTCCATGCCGGTGGCCTTGGTGATCAGCGCGGCGATCGCGCCGGTGGCCGGCATCGGTCCCTCGGCGCTGGGGCCGGTCGCATCCGGGTTGGTCACGATGAACCGGGCGCCCTTGAGCAGCAGCCGGATGGCTTTGGTGATGGCCTCGAACGAGTAGTTGCGGGTCTCACCCACGACCACGTAGTCGGGGTTGGTCTCGGTCATGATGAAGCCGGCCTCGTGCAACGCGGTGGTGAGCCCGACCTCGCCGATCACGAATGCCGTGCCGCCGGGGCTCTGCTGTTTGAGGAAGTCCGCCGTGGCCAGCGCGGAGGTCCAGATGCGTTCCTCAGGTACGTTCAGCCCTGAGGAGCGCAGGCGGGCCGACAGGTCGCGCGGCGTGAAGATGGAGTTGTTCGTCAGCACCAGGAACGGTGTGCCGGCATCGGTCCACTGCTGCAGCAATTCGGCAGCGCCGGGCAGGGCCTGGTTTTCATGCACCAGGACGCCGTCCATGTCGGTGAGCCAGCATTCGATCTCGTCACGGGTTCTCATGACTCGCTCCTTCTTGTGGGACGAACTGGGCGCAACCAGGGGGACAGGCTGCCGTATCCAGACTATCGGGGAGAGGTTTGCTGGCGGCACCCCGCCGCCGCCCTTGGCGGCGCGGTGCGCCCGGTCAGCGCGTGAGCCAGATGGCGCCGGCGGCGTCCGGGGCGAGCGGGTGCAGCTCCCCGTCGGGCAGCCGCACACTGTGCGCGTCGACCACATCCAGTCGACTGCCGGGGCCGATGCCCGCGTCGGCCAGGGCACGCAGGATGCCCGGATCGCGATCGCTGACCCTCAGCACGGTTCCGGCGTGGCCGGGCGCCGCATCCGCGAGCAGGACCGCCGGCACCCGCACGCTGGAGCCGTCGGCGCCGGGGATGGGATCGCCGTGCGGGTCGGCCGCCGGGTGGCCCAGATGGGCGTCGATGGCCTCGAGCAGCCGGTCGGAGATCGCGTGCTCGAGCACCTCCGCCTCGTCGTGCACCTCGTCCCAGGTGTAGCCGAGCTCCCGCACCAGCCAGGTCTCGATCAGCCGGTGCCGGCGCACCACGGCCGTGGCGCGCATCCGCCCGGCTGCGGTGAGGGTGAGCGGGCCGTACGGCACGTGGGCAATGAACCCGTCGGCAGCGAGCTTCTTCACCATCTCGGTCACCGACGACGGAGCGATGCCCAGCCGGGTGGCCAGGACCCGGGGTGTGATCGGCGCCGGCTGCCACTCGGTGTGCGCGTAGATCGTCTTGAGGTAGTCCTCGGCGGCCGGTGTGGTGGGTTTCATGACCACCTCGGGGTAGCTGGCCGGTTCATGCGGCGGTGAAGACGAGCACGAGCAGGACGGCGTTGAGGGACACCAGCAGCACCGCGGCCACGGCGCCGGCGGCCGTGGTGAACCAGCGGTTGGCGAAGTCGCCGAGCAGGCCGCGCTGCGCCGTGAGCCACACCAACGGGATGAGGGCGAACGGGATGCCGAACGACAACACCACCTGGCTCAGCACCAGCGCCTGAGTGGGATCGAATCCCACGCCGAGGATCAGCAGCGCCGGGATGAGGGTGACGATGCGGCGCAGCAGCAGTGGCACCCGCAGCTTGAGCAGGCCGTGCATGATCTCGGCTCCGGCGTAGGCGCCCACCGAGGTGGAGGCGAGACCGGAGGCCAGCAGCCCGATCGCGAACACCGTCGCGACCACCGGGCCGAGCGTGCTCTGCAGGGCCGCGTACGCACCCTCGAGCGAGTCGGTGCCCGGCACCCCCTGCAGAGCCGAGGCCGCGAGCAGCAGTATGGCGAGGTTGACGGTGCCGGCGATGGCCATGGCGATTGTGACATCCCACTTCGTCGCCCAGAGCAGGCGCCGGGTGGCGGCCGGTCCCTCCTGCATCGGGAACCTGTCGCGGGTGAGCGCGGAGTGCGCGTAGATGGCGTGGGGCATGATCGTGGCACCGAGGATCGACGCCGCCAGCAGCACCGAGTCCGCGCCCTCGAAGCGCGGCACCAGACCGTCGAGAACCGAACCGGCGTCCGGCGGCGCGAAGAAGACCCCGGCGGCGAAGCCCACCGTGATGATCAGAAGCAGGGCCACGATGACCCGCTCGAAAACGCGCGGGCCGCGTCGTGTCTGCACGGTGAGCACGATCATCGAGATGACACCGGTGATCACACCGCCGGCCAGCAGCGGCAGCCCGAAGAGCAGGTTGAGGGCCACGGCGCCGCCGATGATCTCGGCCAGGTCGGTGGCCATGGCCACGAGCTCGGCCTGCACCCAGTAGAGCCGACGGGCGGTTGGCCGCCGCAGGCGCACCCCGAGGATCTCCGGCAGGCTGGTGCCGGTGACGATGCCCAGCTTCGCCGACAGGTACTGGATCAGCCACGCCATCAGGTTGCCGGCCACGACCACCCAGACCAACAGGTACCCGTACCGGGCGCCCGCGGTCATATTGCTGGCCACGTTGCCCGGGTCCAGATAGGCCACGCCGGCCACGAGCGCCGGTCCGAGCAGCCAGAGCAGCCGGGTGGAGGCCACCGAGTTCAGCGAGGGAGGGGCGGCGCGTTCCGCCACGGTCGCGGTCGCTGCAGGGTCAGATTGAGGCATGCCTAAATCGTAGTGAGTATTTAGGTAAGCCGAAACCCCCTCGGGGCGGATGCCGCGTGCCCGGCGGCCCCGCCGACGGAATCAGTCGCCGATGACGAGGACGAGACCGCTGGGGCTGTTCGCCTGGGCGAGGAAAGTGCTGATCCGGTCCCGATCAAGGGCGTGTGCGCGGGCGGTGCGATAGTGAAACTGCACGCTGATGCCCGGCGTCAACCAGATCGTGGTGCGACTCTCCCCGGTCTTGCCCGGGTAGCCCCAGCTGAAGTAGAAGGACTGCTGGAGACGGAACTTGGCGCCCACCACCGCCTGGAGGTGGCTGAGGAGAAGGTCGTCCAGGATCACGGTCAGGGTGGAGTCGTAGATGAACCGCCCCACGCTCAGGTCCTCGCCCGCGGCCGGCGCACCACAGGGCGCGTGAGCAAGATCGGTCCATGGTCCATCGCGACGCCCCCCGGGTCGTGTGCTGGTGCCGGCTGCGCGGTCGCCCGCCAGATTCAGATTTTCACTGTACCGAGAGGCGTGCGGGCCCGGTCAGTCCCCAGTCCGGGGCATCAGCCGGGGAGTGGGCTACTCGCGCACGTCCTCGGGCAGTTCGACGGCGGGCACGGCGGCCTTGCCGCGGGTGCGCAGGGCCTCGCGCCCGGCCTTGTACAGCTCGGAGAGGATCGGGATGCCCGAGAGCAGCACGATGCCGATGATGAAGTACTCGGAGTAGTCGGCGACGAACTGGATCTGCCCGAGCAGGAAGCCCACCATGGTGAGGCCGACGCCCCAGGCGAACGCGCCGATCAGGTTGAAGGTCACGAAAGTGCGGTAGCTCATCTTGCCGACGCCGGCAGCGAGGGGCACGAAGGCGCGGAAGACGGGCAGGAAGCGCGCGATGATGACGGCCTTGCCACCGTGCTTGGCGAAGAACGCGTTGGTGCGTTCGACGTTCTTCGGGTTGAAGAACCGGTTCTGCTCGCGGGCGAAGACGGCCGGTCCGGCCTTGCGCCCCACGCCGTAGGCCAGCTGGTCACCCGCGAACGCGGCGACGAAGATGATCGCACAGGTCACGAAGATGGGGAACGGCACGTCGCCGGTGGCGGTGAGCAGCCCCACCGTGAAGAGCAGGGAGTCGCCCGGCAGGAACGACAGCACGATGAAGCCGGTCTCGACGAACACGACGGCGGCGACGCCCAACAGCACGAACGATCCGAACCAACCGATCAGCCACTCGGAGTCGAGGAAGTCGATGCCGAAGAGTGTGGGATGCATGGAACTGCCTTCCGGTCGGGGTCATGAGTGCGGTCTCGATCGGATGGCGCCGGCGCGAAGACGCGGTCGGAACCGCCGCGGCTGCCGACTGTTGCGCACCCTGACCCCCAGGGTAGCGAACCCGAGGTGAACGGAAGCTGGGTGCTGCGGCGGGCGGTCCTCAGTCGGTGGGGGTGGTCGAGGCGGCCGCGGTACCGTCCAACGCCGCACGCACGAGATCGAGGGCGGCGTCGCGGGTCAGGCCCAACTCGGCTGCGCGGCGCGCGTAGGCCCGGGCGGCATCCGCTGCCGGGCCCGGCGTCGTGACGCCGGCGATCACGGATCCGTTGCGGCCGCGGGTTTCGATCACTCCGTCGCGTTCGAGCTCGCGGTAGCTGCGCGCCACCGTGTTGGGCGCGATGCCCAGGTCGTCGGCCAGACGTCGCACAGTGGGCAGCTGCGCGCCGGGCTTCAGGTCGCCGGCACGCACGGCCGCGACGATCTGGGATCGAATCTGTTCGTATGGGGCGACGCCCGAGTCGGGATCGATGACGAGCATCATGTCGGAGAGCCGGCCGCTCGGTCGGCCCACAGCCGACGCCAGTAGTACTGCTGGGGCTTCGAGGTGACGTCGAGAAGGAGAACTGCGAGGGCCGCGCTGCTCAGTAGGACCAGAAGAAGTAGGCCCACGAGGGCCGCGGTCGCACCGCCGCCCTGGTAGTCGGAGAGGGAGCCGATGTCGAGGAAGGTGCCCAGGACCGACACGAAGCCCAGCGTGATGGGCACGGCGTGCAGGTCGCGCAGGGCCTGCGAGCGCAGGCCGTCGTTCCAGGCCAGATCGGTGGCGGATGCCGCCGGCTGGCCGCGATCGAGGATGCGGCGGGACAGCGCCTCCGACACCAGCAGCCCGGCGATCGAGGCATAGGCGAGCCAGGCGCCGGCCGACCCCCAGATGTAGGCGGAGGAGAGGCGCGCGTCGCCGAGCGCCCCGATACTGAAGGCGATCCATGCGGCGAGGACGGCCAGGAGAGCGAGGGCGGGCAGCAGGCGTCCGCTCCAGCGCTCCAGTGGGGGCACATAGTCGGCATAGCCGGGAGTGCATGACCTGGCAATGCGTGGCCCGGTGAGCGGAGTGAAGGCGCTCGCCGAGGACGCAAGTGCCGCGCCGATGGCGCTGCCGACGCCCAGGCCGCCGAAGATCAGCACGGGCACATAACCGGCGTTGAAGCCGCCGGGGAGGAGCAGGGCGGTGATGACCGCGAGCACGATGCCGGTGAGCCCGCCGGTCAGGAGCGCGCGCTCTCGGCAGATGAGCTGGCCGGTGATGCGCTCGGCGGTGGCGACGGGCACGGCGACGCCCAGCCGGCGCGCGTACTTGTCCAGCTCGCGCGCCCGGTTGGCAAGCTTGCTCGAACTCAGCGGCGCGAAGGAACACGCAATGGCAATGGCACAACACACGAACACGTACGACATACGCGCCTCCATCTCCAGGGGCGGAGGGTCAGCATCCGCCTTTCGTAGCAATACAATCAATGTAGCAGTACAAAACCGCGGAATGCCACCGGTGCCGGACCTCCGGCCGGCGGGATACGGTGGTGCAGTGCCAGAACCGTTGAACCCCACGCCAGAGCTGTCCACCAACGGGGTCGGCCCGTGGGTCGGGGAATGGCCGGAGGAGCCGTACTACGACCGAGAGCTGCTCGAACGCGGCGACACCCGCAACGTGATCGACCGGTACCGGTACTGGTCGATGCCGGCGATCGTCGCCGACCTCGACGAGAAGCGCAACCCGTTCCACGTGGCCATCGAGAACTGGCAGCACGACATGAACATCGGCTCCATCGTTCGCAGCGCCAATGCGTTCGGCGCCGATACCGTGCACATCATCGGCCGCAAGCGTTGGAACAAGCGCGGCGCCATGGTGACCGACCGTTACCAGCACGTGCTGCACCACCCGGATGTGGCGGCGTTCGTCGAGTGGGCCCGCACCGAGAACCTGCCGATCATCGCCATCGACAACCTGCCCGGCAGCGTGATCATGGAGACCTTCAGCTTCCCCGAGCACTGTGTGCTCCTGTTCGGCCAGGAGGGTCCCGGCCTCTCGCCGGAGGCCGTGGCTGCCGGTGACGCCCTGGTGGAAATCAGCCAGTTCGGCTCGACGCGCTCGATGAACGCTTCCGCGGCGGCCGCGGTCACCATGCACGCCTGGATTCTGCAGCACAAATTCTGACCCGCCCGGCCCGGCCGAGGGCTAGCGTGGAGTCATGACTGCGATCACCGACGATCTCCCTGCCAGACTCCTGCACGAAGCCCACGAGGGCTGGCGCGCCATCCTCGCCGGCAAGGGCGGTGACTACTACCAGCGCACCATGACCGGGGACGGTCTGCTGATTCTGCCGGGGGTGGTGCTCGGCCGCGACGACGTGCGCGCCGCGTTCAAGGCCGCCGCTCCGCTGGATCGGTATGAACTGCACGAGCCGGCCGTCATTCGGTTGGGTGAGCACGCGGGCGTGCTGGTCTACAGGTCCACGGCCTGGCGAGGTGACACCGCGACCGAGCTGCAGATGTCCACGACCTACCTCTTCGACGAGAACAACGGCGGCTGGGCGATCGCGGCGCACCAGGAGTCGCCGGTCTAGGCATCCCCTTCGCCGCACCCCGTATGGCCCATCGCGCCCCCTATGGCGGGCGCGATGGGCCATAGCTGGTGCGGCGATGACCTTCGGCGTCGCCGAGAGGGGCGATCAATGGCCGGTCTCGGCGGCACGCTCCCCGGTGAGCGCCGAAACCGGAACCGTGCAGGCGTCGCCGCGCCACGCCTCGAGGCCCTCCTTCGCCGCGAAGCCGGCAATCACCAGCGCCGCGACCGAGTCCGCCCAGGCCCAGCCGAGCAGTGAGTTGAGCAGCAACCCGGCCAGCAGCGCGGCAGAGAGGTAGCTGCAGAGCAGGGTCTGCTTCGAGTCGGCGACGGCGGATGCCGAGCCGAGTTCCCGGCCGGTGCGACGCTCGAACCAGCTCAAGACCGGCATGATCGCCAGGCTCACCGCGGCCAAGGCGATCCCCACCGGGCTGTGCTCGGCCTCGCGCACCCCGAAGAGCGAGAGGCCGGCATCCACGCTCACGTAGGCCGCCAGCGCGAAGAAGGAGACGGCGATCACCCGAAGGGCCACCCGCTCGCGCTTCTCCGGGTCCGGTGCCGCGAACTGCCAGGCGATCGCCGCCGCCGAGAGCACCTCGACGATCGAGTCGAGGCCGAAGCCGACCAGTGCGGCGGAGGAGGCGACGGTGCCGGCGGCCAGGGCGATGCCCGCCTCGATCACGTTGTAGCTGATGGTGATCGCCACCACCAGTCGGATGCGGCGCTGCAGCACGCGGCGACGGATCGGGTCGAGTGACGATGCCGTGTTCGTGGCGGTCATGCGGGGGTATCGCAGCAGCCGGGAACGTCGCAGTCGGTTTCGGTGCAGGGCTCGCCGTCGTCGACGGCGAGCACCACCTCGACGAGGGCCGCGAGCGCGCGGGTCAGGTGCGGGTCGGCGATCTCGTACCGGGTTTGCCGGCCCTCTGGGACCGCGGCCACGATGCCGCAGCCGCGCAGGCAGCTCAGGTGGTTGGAGACGTTCGACCGGGTGAGGTTGAGCGACCGGGCGATCCGGGCCGGGTAGCCGGGCGCCTCGAGCAGGCTCAGCAGGATGCGGGACCGGGTGGGGTCGGCCATCGCACGACCCAGGCGATTCATGACGTCGAGGTGGCTCGCAATAGTCAGCATTGACTGACCATACAGCGCCGGGTGACCTATCGCCAAGCCCGACCCCGAACGTCGGGATTTAACTTGCACTGTGTGTCTAATGATGCAAAACTGCACTCTATGTCAGAAAGTGCAATCACTTCCCGTGTTGAGCGACGTATGCGTAAAACCGCCGCCAATCTCACGGCGGTGTCGCGTCGGCTCACGGCGGAGCGCGGCCTGGCCGGTTTCACGATCGAGGAGGTGTGCTCCGCCGTCGACGTGTCCCGGCGCACCTTCTTCAACTACTTCGCCAGCAAGGAAGACGCCGTCATCGGGGTCAATCCCGACGACGAGTACCGACTCTTCGCCGAAAAGTTCCTGGCCCGCGGAGCGGGCGAGTGGCCGCAGGTGCTCAACGACCTGATCGACCTGGCCATCCAGCACATTGAATCCGATGAGATGGACCCCCGGGAGCACGGCGACCTGATGGTCGCCCTGGAACGTGAGCCGCGCTTGCTGGCCCGTTTCATCGGCCTGTCCAGGGACCGCGACCGCCAGCTCCGCGGCCTCATCGTCGAGAGGCAAGGCGTCGACGGCGACGATCCGCGTGCTGCGGCGATCGTGAGCATCGTCGGCTCGCTCATGAAATCCACCGCCGACACCTTCGTCGATCCGGCGAATGACCAAGACTTCGCCGTCATCCTCTCTTCTTCGCTCGACGCCATGCGCCTCGTGCTGGCCGTACCCACTCCCTGAAAGGCAACATTTCGTGACCACCACCTCCGAGGCGCCGCTCCTCCTCACCCAACGGCGAATCTGGATCATCTTCGGCGCCCTGATCGCCGGCATGCTCTTGTCCAGCCTCGACCAGACCATCGTCTCCACCGCGATGCCCACCATCGTCGGCCAGCTCGGCGGCGTCGAGCACCAGGTCTGGCTCACCACGGCCTACCTGCTGGCGACGACCATCGTGATGCCCGTCTACGGCAAGTTCGGTGACGTGCTCGGCCGTCGCAACCTGTTCCTGATCGCGATCGCGCTGTTCACCATCGCCTCGGTGGGTTGTGCCTTCGCCGGCGACTTCACCCAGCTGGTGGTCTGGCGTGCCGTGCAGGGCCTCGGTGGTGGCGGATTGATGATCCTCTCCCAGGCGATCATCGCCGACATCGTGCCCGCATCCGAGCGTGGCAAGTACCTCGGCCCGCTCGGCGCCGTCTTCGGCCTCTCCGCCGTCGGCGGTCCGCTCCTGGGCGGTTTCTTCGTGGACCACCTCACCTGGCAGTGGGCGTTCTACATCAACATCCCCGTCGGCATCGCGGCCTTCGCGATCGCCTGGTTCGCCCTGCGGCTGCCGAGCAAGAAGGCCACCCAGCCGATCGACATCCTCGGCGTCATCTTCCTGTCGGCCTTCACGACCTGCCTGATCTTCTTCACCGACTTCGGCGGCAACGCCGACCATGGCTGGGAAGCGATTGAGACCTGGCTCTTCGGTGCCGGCATGCTGCTCGCGGCCGTCCTGTTCGTCATCACTGAGGCGAAGGCGAAAGACCCGATCATCCCGCTGTCGCTGTTCAAGAACCCGACCTTCGTCAACGCGACCCTGATCGGCCTCACCCTGGGGCTCGGCATGTTCTCCGCGATCGGGTTCGTGCCCACCTTCCTGCAGATGTCTTCAGGCACGTCAGCGGCGGCATCCGGCCTGCTGATGCTGCCGATGATGGCCGGCCTGATCGGCACGTCGATCATCTCCGGTATCGCCATCACCAAGACCGGCCGGTACAAGATGTTCCCGATCATCGGCACGATCCTCACCGCGCTCGCGATGGTGCTGATGACCGGCCTCACCGCCGAGACGCCGATCTGGTTGATCTGCGTGTTCCTGTTCATCTTCGGTGCGGGCCTCGGGCTGATCATGCAAGTTGTCGTCCTGGTCGCCCAGAACTCGGTCAACCCGTCGATGGTGGGCACCGCAACGAGCACGAACAACTACTTCCGCGAGGTCGGTGCCGCGCTCGGCGTGGCCGTGTTCGGCACGATCTTCACCAACCGGCTCACCGAGAACCTCACCGGCGTGTTCAGCAACGCCGGCGCGAACGCCACGGATGCCGCTGCGGCCACGTCCACGATCGACCCGCAGACCCTGACTGCGCTGCCCGATGTCGTGCGTGACGGGGTGGTGGCGGCCTATGCGGATGCGCTGGCGCCGGTGTTCTGGTACCTGCTGCCCTTCATCGGCCTGGCCTTCCTCCTTGCCCTGATGCTCAAGCAGATCACGCTCTCCGACGTGGCCGGAATGGTCGCCCGCGGTGAGGCCGTCGGCGGTGCGGAGGCCGAGGCCCTCGAAGCCGCCCAGCACGGCCACCCGACGCACCCGGCCACCGCCCCGTCCGATGCCGGAGTCCGTGCCGACGCCGAGCTGAAGGCGCCCGAACCGCGCTAGCGGCAGTTTCGCCGAATTGCTTCAGAATGCCCCTTCACCGCACCCGAAGGGGCATTTTGACGTGAGTCGCCGCCGGTCCCCTCCGCGACTGCGGCCAAAGTGGCCCTTCGATGCCTGCCAGGGGGTCTTTTGCGGCAACTCGGCGACCCGGTTTGCGCCCGGCGACGGGTGACTGGGCCTATGGTCCCGTTCGTTCGAGCCGCGATGGCCGTAGCCTGATCCCAGGCCGGTCTGGATCCTTCAGGAAGTGTGCGGCTTTTCTGTGTCTCGACCGCAAAGGCCCGCTCCATGTCACTCACCATCCCCGTCCAGCCCGCCCTGGTCACCACCGACGAGATCTTCGCTGCCCACGAGGGCGGCAAGCTGCGAATCGAACTCGCCCGGCCCATCGACACCCGGCGTGACCTGGCCGTCGTCTACACCCCTGGCGTTGCCGAGGTCAGCCGCGCGATCCACACCGATGCCGCTGTCGCCGCCACGCACACCTGGGCGAGCCGGCTGGTGGCCGTCGTCAGCGACGGCACCGCGGTGCTGGGGCTCGGCGACATCGGCCCGGCCGCCGCCCTGCCCGTGATGGAGGGCAAGTCGGCCCTCTTCCAGCGCTTCGCCGGGCTGAACTCCATCCCGCTGGTGCTCGACACCACTGACGTCGATGAGATCGTCGAGACCCTCGTGCGTCTGCAGCACAGCTTCGGGGCCGTGAACCTCGAGGATGTGTCGGCGCCGCGCTGTTTCGAGCTCGAGGCCAAGCTCATCGAGGCCCTCGACATGCCCGTCATGCACGACGACCAACACGGCACCGCCGTCGTGGTGCTGGCCGCGATCACCAACGGCGCCAAGGTGCTCGGCCGGGATCGCGCGGGCCTCAAGGTCGTCGTGTCCGGCGCGGGCGCGGCGGGGATCGCGATCGCCGCGATCCTGCTGGAGGTCGGTATCCAGGACGTCGTGCTCCTGGACTCCCGGGGCATCCTCAGCGGCCACCGCATCGACCTGACCGGCGTCAAGGCCGAGTTCGCCGTGACGTCGAACCCCCGCCAGATCGACGGCGGCCCGGCGCAGGCCCTCGCCGGCGCCGATGTCTTCGTCGGCGTCTCCTCAAGCACCGTCGAGGAATCCCTGCTCGCCACGATGTCGGCTGACGCCATGATCTTCGCGCTCTCCAACCCCGACCCCGAGGTGGCCCCGGACGTGGCCGGCCGTTATGCCAGGATCGTGGCCACCGGACGCAGCGACTACCCCAACCAGATCAATAACGTGCTCGCCTTCCCCGGCATCTTCCGCGGGGCCCTGGATGCCGGCGCCCGCCGCATCACCACCGCCATGAAGATCGCCGCCGCGATGGCCATCGCCGACCTGGTCGGTGACGACCTCGCCGCCGACTTCATCGTGCCCAGCCCGTTCGACGAGCGCGTGGCCGACGCCGTGGCCGCCGCGGTGATGGCGGCCGTCTAGCGGTCGCATCTTCCTCGTCGGTCGCACCCGTCTCGTCGGTCGAGCTTGTCGAGACCCGGTGACCCGGCCTGCGGTCGCGCGAACGCGTCAGAACAGGGTGTGCTGCACCCGGTCGAGCGGGAGCAGTCCCGTCAGGGTGACCCGCAACCCGGCAAGCCGGGGCACCGGCTCGCCGGCCAACAGGTCGCCGGCCACAGCGAGCCAGTCCGCCCGCCCGGTCGTCGCCGCCACGAGGTTGCGCTTCCGCACAACCGCCTTTCCGCCGGTCTCCGGTCGCAGGGTGAGAGTCATCCCCGTGCCCGCGAGTCCCGCCCGCTCGGCGCGTTTGCAGAGTCGCTCGACACACGCCTCGGCCAGCTCGCCGGGCGTCTTGTCCGGCCGCGCGAAACCGGCGGTGGATCCCTCGGCCGTGAGGGACGAGCGCTGTTCGACCGGGCGCACCACGGCGTCGTCGGTGCCGTCCCGAATGCGCCACAGTCGCCGCGCCATCGCGGTGCCGCAGACGTGCTGCAATTCGTTCGGCGGGATGCCGTCCACGTCGCCGAGCCTCAGCACTCCGATGCGATGGAGTCGCTGCAGTGTGGTGGCACCGATTCCCCAGACGTCGGTGATCGGCAGGGTCGTGCGCAGACGCGCTTCCTCGCCGGCGTCAATCACCGAGAGCCCGTCGGGCTTCGCCCTGCGGGAGGCGAGCTTCGCCATCAGCTTGGTGCTGCCCACCCCGACACTGATGGGGATGCCGAGTTCGCGGGCCACCCGCCGGCGCAGCGCGTGGCCGGCGTCGATGGCCCCTGCCCAGTCGGTCGCGCCGACGTCGAGGAAGGCCTCCTCGATCGAGCCGGGTTCCACTGCCCTGGCGCTGTTGTGGAAGATGTCGAAGAGGGCGTCGCCCACCTCCTCGACCTCCGCGCGTGGCACGTCGATCAGGATCAGCTCAGGACACTGCCTCAGCGCGTCCTGGGCGAGCGATCCGGAGCGCACACCGCGCGCACGAGCCGGGTAGTTCGCGCTGGCAATGTAGACATGGGCGACCACGGCAACCGGCACGGCGGCGAGCTCTGGTCTCGAGCGCAACGCGACCGAGGCGAAAAAGGCGTCGGCGTCAGCGTGCAGAACCGGACGTGCCGTCATGCGCGCCACCCCGATCACCGTCTGCATCGTACATGTGTTCGATTGTAGCCGATCCGGCCGCCGCGGTCAGGCGTGCCGAGTGGCCCGCACGATGGCGTCGTGCATCGCGAGGGGGCCCCCCTCCGGCCCGGTGACCGTGCGGGCGCGCTCCTCGGCGCTCTCGATGCACCAGATCGCGGGGTCGAGACGACCGGTGATGTCCGCCAGGGTGGCCGTCGCCTCGACGGGTGGCTGCTGGCCCGCGCCCGCGGCGTGGCCGTGACCGCCACCATGCGCGTGACCGTGCTCGTGACCGCGCCCCTGACCGACATCGGGGCCCGCCGAGGTCGGCTCGTGCAGATGCCCCACGATCAGCAGGGTGCCGCCGGGAGCGACCCAGTCCGCAATGCGCTCGTAGAAGGCCAGCTGCGGCATCGCCGGGTGCGCATAGCTGGTGGCCACCAGGTCGAACCGGCTTGTCGGCAGCCACGTGGTGAGGTCGGCCTCGAGCCAGGTCACCCTCGCCGCAACCGACGCTTCGGCAGCCCGTTCCGCCGCTGCCTCGAGGGCGGTGCCGGAGATGTCGGCGGCGGTCACCCGCCAGCCGCGGTCGGCCAGCCAGATGGCGTCGGCACCGGTGCCGCATCCCGCATCCAGGGCGGTTCCGGGCCTGAGGCCGGCGATTTCCCGTTCGAGATGCGGGTTCGGGCCGCTCTGGTCCGACACCTCGGCTTCCGGATCGTGCGCCTGTTCCCAGTGCCGTTCCCAGTAGTCCTTCTCAAAGCTGTGTGTCATCGGGTCGGCCCTTCGGTGTGGTCGTCAAGTGTCCCGATGATGCCGAATAGGGCAGCACTCGCGCAACCTGTCTTGCCGGAATGGCAAGCAGGCAGTTCAGCCGATCAAGCTGGGCTTGAGGTCGCGCAGGGTGCGGAAGTGCGTCATCCGCACCACGCCGATCGCGGCGATCACGAGCGCCCCGGTGAGCCAGAGCAGCAGCACCCCGGCGTCGTTCAGGGCGGTGGCCGGGTTGCCGCCGTACATCAGCTGGCGGATGCCGTCGACGGCGTAGCTCATCGGCACCACATGGTGCAGGAACGCCAGCGGCGCCGGCAGGGTCTGCCAGGGGAAGGTGCCGCCGGCAGTGACCAGCTGCAGCACCATGAGCACCAGGCCCACGAACTGGCCCACGCTGCCCAGCCACACGTTGAGCGCCAGGATGATCGCGGCGAAGGTGAGTGCGGCCAGGCCCATCATGCCGTAGGTGCCCACCGGGTTGTGCACCTCGAAGTGCAGCACGCCGGTGAGGATGCCGAACAGGGCGGCCATCTGCAGCAGGCCCAGGATGCCGGGGGTGAGCCAGCCGGCGAGGGTGATCTTCACTGGGGAGTGCAGGGCCGTGATGGCGCGGCGGGAGACCGGCTTCACGATCAGGAACAGGGCGTAGATGCCGATCCAGCCGGCGAGGCTGGCGAAGAACGGGGCCAGGCCGGCGCCGTAGGTGCCGGCGGAGGTCACCGCCGCCTTCTGCAGGTTCACCGGGTCGGCGATGGTCGAGCCCTGCAGGTCGCGGGTCTGGGCGTCGGTGTCCGGAATGCTGCCGACACCGTCGGTGAGCCCGTCGCGCAGTTCGCCCGCGCCGTCCTTGAGGCCGACAAGGCCGTCGCTGAGGGACGAGGCGCCGGTGGCGAGGGTCTCTGCGCCGGCCCTGGTGGATTCCGCGCCGGTGCTCAGGCTCGCCGCACCGTCGGCGGCGGAGGCCGCGCCGGTGCTCAGGGTGGCGGCGCCGTCGGCGGTCTGGCCGGCGCCGGCCGCCAGACTGCTGGCTCCGGCCGCGGTCTGCCCGGCGCCGGTGGCGAGG
>NZ_SOFZ01000001.1:0-14535 GCF_004402435.1 Cryobacterium sp. TMB1-7 | reverse complement strand
GGCCCGGCGCCGGCGCCGGCGACGACGACGGTGCGGGGACCCGGCGGCAACGGATGCGGCGGATCGGCGGGCGCCGCCGCATCCGGCCGGCCCGGCAGGGACGCAGCAGCGGCGACGGCCTCGAGCTCGACGGCGGCCGACAGCGGCTCACGGAACGCCAAGTTCAGCTGCACGGGGCCGGGGTTGTTCGTCTGGGCGCCCAGCGCCGTCGTGTAGGCCAGCCGGGCCAGGGCGATCGCGATGTCCGACTCCCCCACGGTTCCGTCGGGGGCCGCCACGTCCTCGCAGAGACGCACGGCCTCCGCAAAGATCCCCGGCTGCACGGTGGTCTGGTTCGAACGGATGCCCCGCAGCTCGGCCGGCCTGTCGGCGGTGAGCAGGATCATGGGCACCACGGAATGGTGTGCCTCGAGCACCGCGGGATGCAGGTTGGCCACAGCGGTGCCGGAGGTGCAGACCACCAGCGCGGGGCGACCGCTCTCGATGGCGAGCCCGAGCGCGAGAAAGCCCGCCCCGCGCTCGTCGATGCGCACGTGCAGGCGCAGCAGGCCGAGCCGTTCGAATTCGGTGGCTGCCAGCGCCAGCGCCTGGGACCGTGACCCCGGGCTGAGCACGATGTCGCGCACACCGAGGCTCACGAACTCGGCCAACAATGCCACGCTGAAGTCGGTGGCGGGGCTGCCGCTCGGCGCGACCGGACGCACGAGTGCGGTGTCAGGCAGGGTGGTCGAGCCGGAAACGTCGGTGGTCTCAGGCATCCCGTCGGCCCGGCTGGTCACCCTCACCGGGTTCGATCTTCTTGGGGTCGACTCCGGCGGTGCCGGGATGGGACGTGTCGTCGGCCGGCGGGTCCATCTTGTCGAAGTCGGCCAGTTCCTGCTCGAGATCGCGGATGCGCTGGTCCTGGTCCTTCACGCGGTCCAGGCCGCGCAGGAAGTCGGGGTCGTCGTCGGGGGCCATCGACCGGGTGACCCGGCCGCCGGTGTTCGCGGCGGTGCTGCGGCGGCCGCGACCGATCACCAGCCACAGCACGGCGCCGATCACCGGCAGCAGGATGATCATCAGGATCCAGGCCCACCGGGGCACGCCACGTATACGATTGCGGTCGAACAGCGCGCAATCCACCACCGCATACACGGTGAGAATGACGACGACGACTCCGAGGCCGAACAACAGGCGGAACATGCTGCTAATTGTAGGCCGGTCAGCCGAGAGATCGGTGAGTACTCTCAGCGGCACGGTTTAGGCTGCAAGTATGAAAGCTGTTCCGGCCTGGTTGGTCTTCACCGTGCTCCGCGTCCTGATGTTCGTCGTTCCCTTCGTGGTGCTGTCACTGCTGGGCATCGAGGGCTGGTTGGCGGCGCTGCTCGCCGCGGTGATCGGCCTGTGCCTGTCCTACATTTTCCTTCGCGCCCGGCGCGAAACGGTGGCCCGCGGTCTCTACGAGGTGCGGCACCGCGACAAGGAGCCCGTGCACCCGGATGCCGAGTCGGAGGACGCCGCCGTCGACCGGGCCGCGGCTTCCCAGACCAACGTCGGCCGCACCCCGCCCGCGCCGTAGTCATCCGCTCATAGTCATCCGCTGAGCGGGCGGCTCGACGCTACCTGTTGCCGTTGCGGGCAACAGTTGTGCCGTTACAGGGCGAAGGCCAGCCCGAGCGTGATGCCGTAGAGCAGCGCCGCCAAGCTGGTGAGCTTGAGCACCAGGATCAGTTCCTTCGCGGTCTTCGCGGTCGCCACGATCAGGCAGGCCGGCAGCACCAGGAGCAGCACGAAGAAGGTGAGCCAGGCCAGCGGGTAGAACAGCGCGAAGAAGCCCGCGATGGCGAAGGGCACCAGCAGGAACACGCAGAACACCACGCGGGATGCCCGGGCGCCGATCCACACGGCGAGGGTGCGCTTGCCGGCGGCCTTGTCCGGCTTGATGTCGCGCAGGTTGTTCACCATCAGCACCGCGCAGGCGATCAGGCCGATGGCGACGGCGCTCAGCCAGCTCTCCAGGTTGACGGTGCCCACCTGCACGTAGGTGGTGCCGACCGTGGCCACCAGGCCGAAGAAGACGAACACGAACAGTTCGCCCAGGCCCAGGTAGCCGTACGGCTTCTTACCGCCGGTGTAGAACCAGGCCGCCACGATGGCCAGGGCGCCCACGGCGAGCAACCACCAGTACTGGCTCACCACCACGAGCACCAGGCCGGCGACGGCGGCGATGCCGAAGAAGGCCAGCGCCACGGTGAGCACGGCGCGGGGCTTGGCGGCTCCCCCACCGGTGAGGCGAGCCGGGCCGACCCGGTGGTTGTCGGTGCCGCGGATGCCGTCGGAATAGTCGTTCGCGTAGTTCACACCGATCTGCAGGCTCACCGCCACCACCAGCGCGAGCAGTGCCCGCACCCAGTGGAACTCGCCGGCGCCACCGGCCACGACAGCGGCTCCGGTTCCCAGTGCCACCGGCGCGACGGCCAGCGGCAAGGTGCGGAGGCGCGCGCCGGAGATCCAGTCGCCGGCAGTTGCCGGCCCGCTGCGTGCGGGTCCGGTCCTCGCAGAGTTCTTCCGGGCCGGGTTGCCCGACTTCGCCGGGTACTTGGGCCCGGTCGGTGCCGTGTTCCGGGCGCCGTTCTGGCTGGTCTGACGGGACTTCTGTTGTTTCGGCTCGTTCGGCCGCGCTCCATGTGCCACGCCCTCATGTTACCGGCCGCATCCGGGTCTCCGCCGGGTCACCGCCGGGCCGTCGGGCGGTCCCGCGGGCCGGGCCCTCAGCGTGCGATGAACGCTTCCAACGCCTGCCGGTCCGGCTTTCCCGAGGCCAGGAGCGGGAGGGTCTCGACGGTCACGATGCGAGAGGGGCGGGCGGCGCGGCCCAGAGCCGAGGCCGCGGCGGCGCGCACGGCTTCCAACGCCGGCGGCGCAGCGGCTACCACCACCACCACCACCGGTGTCTGCCCCCAGACCGGGTCGGCGGCGCGCACCACGACGGCCTCGCCCAGCCCGGGGAGGCTGCGCACGAGGGCCTCGACGGCATCGAGCGACACTTTCTCACCGCCGGAGACGATCACGTTGTCGGCCCGGCCGGTGACGCTCACGGTGCCGTCGACGGCGACCGCACCCAGGTCGCCCGTGCGGTACCAGCGCACGCCGTGGTCGTCCCGGAATCTGTCGCCGGTGCGATCCTCATCGCCGAGGTACCCGTCGGCGAGTACCGCTCCGCTGATCTCGAGCTGCCCGTCGACGGCACGCACCAAGGTGTTGCCGATCGGGACGCCGTCGTACACGCAGCCGCCGGCGGTCTCGGACGAACCGTAGGTGCGCAACACGCGGATCTTCTGCCGTTCGGCCCGGTCGATCAGTGCCGGGGCCACGGCCTGGCCGCCCACGAGGATGCCGGTGAAGCGCCGCAGCACGGTCAGGATCGCCGGGTCGGCGTCGGCGGCATCCAGCAGCCGGGCCAGCTGCACGGGAACCAGCGAGGTGAACCGCAACGGTTCGACGAGGCGGCGGGCGTACTCGGCGAAGACGACGGGATCGAAGTGGCCGGGCGGCAGCAGAACGGGTTCGGTGCCGGCCACGATCGACCGCACGAGCACCTGCACGCCGGCGATGTAGTGGGCGGGCAGGGCGAGTAACCATTGGCCGTCGCCGCCGAGGGCCACGCTCGACGCTGCCGCGGAGGCGAGCAACGCGTCGGTGCTGAGCATCACCCGTTTGGGCGCGGCCGTCGAGCCCGATGTTTCGATCACCACGGCCACTCGGCGCGGCACCGGTCCGAGCCCGGCCCGGTCGGCCCCGGTTCCGTTGTCGGCCGTAGGCGACGGCACCGGCACCGGTAGCAGCGCGTCACCCGTGGCGGAGAGCGCCAGGCGCAACTCGGTCAGCAGGTGCAGCGGATCCCCGGCGGGAACGGCGCGGACGGGCCTCACCGCATCCCCTAGAACTGCCAGGGGTACGGCGACCAGTCCGGTTCGCGCTTCTCAAGGAACGAGTCCCGGCCCTCGACGGCCTCGTCGGTGCCGTAGGCCAGGCGGGTGGCCTCACCCGCGAAGACCTGCTGCCCGACCATGCCGTCGTCCACGGCGTTGAAGGCGAACTTGAGCATCCGGATGGCCGTGGGCGACTTGGTCAGAATTGTGCGCGCCCAGTCCAGCGCCTCGTTCTCCAGCTCGGCGTGCGGGACGACGGCGTTGATCGCGCCCATCTCGAGAGCCCGTTGGGCCGAGTACTCGCGGGCGAGGAAGAAGACCTCCCTGGCAGCCTTCTGGCCCACCTGGCGGGCGAAATATGCGCTGCCGTAGCCGCCGTCGAAGGAGCCGACATCGGCATCCGTCTGCTTGAACTTGCCGTGCTCGGCGCTGGCGATGCTGAGGTCGCAGACCACGTGCAGGGAGTGCCCGCCGCCCGCCGCCCAGCCGGGGATCACGGCGATGACGACCTTGGGCATGAAACGGATCAGACGCTGCACCTCGAGGATGTGCAGCCGGCCGCCCCTGGCCTTGTCGATGCCGCTGGCGGTCTCGCCCTCACCGTACTTATAGCCGTCCCTGCCGCGGATGCGCTGGTCGCCGCCGGAGCAGAACGCCCAGCCACCGTCGCGCGCGCTCGGGCCGTTGCCGGTGAGCAGCACCACGCCGATGTGCGGATTGGTGCGGGCGTCCTCGAGGGCGGCGTAGAGTTCGTCGACGGTTTGCGGCCTGAAGGCGTTGCGCACCTCCGGCCGGTTGAAGGCCACGCGGGCGATGCGGCCGGTGAGGTCGTGGTGATAGGTGATGTCGGCAAGAGCGCCGAAGCCATCCACCGAACGCCACTGGGTCGGGTCGAAGATCTCTGAAACCAGTTCGGGCATGGCACCAGACTACGCGGCAGGCTCGGGATGCCGGGTTGGTCGCCGGGTCCTGACATGGACCGATATACAGCTGGGACCGCTCACACCAGACATGAGGGCTATTCAGGTGTACCTCCTCGGCGGCTTCCCCGTCAACCCCTTGAACGGGCTAGACGCCGAGTTGTGTACTTATGTCACCCGAACGACCTGGAGGTGGTCATGTTTCACAACAGCCCCTCGGCACCCGACACCGCGTTACCCGAATACGCACCCGTCACCAGCGCCGAAACCTACACCGCTCCTGTCCTGAACCCGACACCCATACCCGGCAGCACCGTCGACGACACGGCCCTCGGCCTCGGCGACGTCGAGATCACCGAACTCTCCCCCACGGAGTGGCGCGTCGCAGACCATGGCATCGAGCATGACGACCCGACCGCCCTACTCGGCTTCATCCAGATCGTCGGCAGCGCCTTCGAGGTGACCAACCTCGGTCGTCCGCGGGAACGCGCCTACTTCACTTCCTTTGACCGTGCCACAGCCAGTCTTCTCCCCCGGGGGGTTCTCGCATGACAACCATCGTCCAGCCGCCCACCACCCGTGCGAGCGCTCGCGCCACAACTCAAACCCCGGCAACGCCGCCGGAGTCGACCCCGTCGTCGTATTCGCCGTCGGCCGCCGCCAGCGCCGCGGCCACCTCCCGCTACAGCCGGGCTTCCACGGATGCCTTCGGCGACTACCTGCGCCGCATCGGCAAGGGCCCCCTGCTCTCGGCCGAGGACGAGGTGGATCTGGCCCGCAAGATCGAGGTGGGCCTGTTCGCCGAGGAGAAGATGAACCGGGCGGAAGCCGAAGGCACCCCGGTGAACCCCGAGTTCAAGCGCGAACTCACCTGCCTGGTGTTCGAGGGCCGGCGGGCGAAGAACCACTTCATCGAGGCCAACCTGCGTCTCGTGGTGAGCATCGCCAAGCACTACTCCGGCCGCGGCGTCCCGATCATGGACCTCGTGCAGGACGGCAACATCGGCCTGGTGCGGGCGGTGGAGAAGTACGACTTCATGACCGGATTCAAGTTCTCCACCTACGCCACCTGGTGGATCCGGCAGGCCATCCACCGCGGCATGGCCGACAAGTCTCGCATGATCCGCATCCCGGTGCACACCGCCGAGAAGCTCAACAAGATCAAGCGCATCCGCCGCGACCTCACCAGCACCCTCGACAGGGAACCGACGCTCAAGGAGATCGCCGAGCTGTCGCAGATCGCGGTGCGGGACGTGTCCCGCCTGCTGCAGTACGACAACGAGCCCATCTCGCTGCACGCACCGGTCGGCGACGGCATCGGCGACATCGCCGAGCTGATCATCGATGACGACCTGCCCCAGCCCGATGAGTGCGCCACCATCACACTGCGGGCTGCCGACATCACGTTTTATCTCGATGCCCTGCCCGACCGGGAGCGGTCCATCCTCACAGCCCGCTTCGGTCTCACCGGTGAGGAACCTCGCACGCTCGACCAGATCGCGGTCATCCAGGGGGTGACGCGGGAGCGGGTCCGACAGATCGAGAAGCGAGCCTTGGCCCTCCTAAAGGTGCCACGACTCGAGCGATATCTCAGGGACTAGAAGCGAAAACCGGCGTAGCGTAACACCTACCCCTATCAACGGAGTGGTGCAATGGGCAAGCTGACGTACGATTCGAGCCTCACGGCGGATTTCGATGATCGCGTGCTCGCGCACATCCAGGTAGTGATCGGTGCCAAGCTACGCCGGGGCGAGTGCTTCTATTTCACCTGGCGAGACGACCCGCAGGGCGGTGACGGACGGAGCACCATCTGGATGCATCCCAGCATCCCCTTGGCCTACAAGTATTTCGGCGGTCGTTCGCCCAGCCTCAACCGCGACTGGATCGAGGCGCTGATGCTGACCGCGAATTCATCGGGCGGCCTGCAGATCGTGCCGGAGCCGCACCGCCTGGGATCCACGTCGAATGGTAAGGATGATTCGTGACCCGCATCGACATCGTCTACGGCGGTAAGCCGTACACGCTCGGCGACCGCACACTCGAATCACTCCGAGCCGAGATCTCCGACGCGGCGGCGGCCGGCGTGCCCACCTGGCTGCGGGTCAACAGCGGCGCCGGGCGCTATCAGGATGCCTATCTGCTCATCTCTCCGGGCACCGCGATCGCCATCGTGGACGTGCAGCCCAACGGTCCGGACGTGACGCTCACTCCCGAGGAGACGTTCGTCGCCGATTCCACCGAATGAACGGCTCAGGGGCGGACCCGCGGATGCTGGCACACTAGAGCCATGCTCCCTTCACTGCACGACGTGCTCGCCACCGCCCGCGTGGTCGACCTCCCCCTCGTCACCGGCTTCCGCGGCCTCACCAGCCGTGAAGCCGTATTGATCGAGGGGCCGGCCGGCTGGACCGAGTTCTCCCCCTTCGTGGAGTACGACGATGAAGAGGCGTCGGCCTGGCTGCGGGCTGCGCTGGAGTTCGGTTGGGCAGAGAGCCCGGCCCTTCGACGAGACCGGGTTCCGGTGAACGCGACGGTGCCGGCCATCGACGCCGCCGACGTGCCGGCACTTCTGGCCCGGTTCCCCGGCTGCCGCACCGCCAAGGTGAAGGTCGCCGACCCCGGCCAGACCCTCGCCGAAGACGTGGAGCGGGTGCGCGCGGTACGCAAGGCACTCGGCGCGGAGGGACGCATCCGGGTGGATGCCAACGGGCTCTGGAACCTCGACGAGGCCGAGCACGCGATCCACGCCCTGGCCGAGTTCGACCTCGAGTACGTCGAACAGCCGTGCGCGTCGATCGACGAGTTGGCCGAGATCCGCCGCCGCACCGACTACCTCGACCTGCCGATCGCCGCCGACGAGAGCGTGCGCAAGGAGTCCGATCCCCTGCTGGTGTCCCGCTCCGGCGCTGCCGACCTCCTGGTGGTCAAGGTGCAGCCGCTCGGCGGCATCCGCGCTGTGCTCGCGATCCAGGCCGAGACCGGCCTGCCGCTGATCGTCTCCAGCGCCCTCGACACCTCGATCGGCATCTCGATGGGCGCGTTCCTGGCGGCGGCCCTGCCCGAGCTCGACTACGACTGCGGCTTGGCCACCGCGTCGTTGCTGGCCGCCGACGTCACCCATGAACCGCTGCTGCCCGTTGATGGCAGCATCCCGGTGCGCCGGGTGGTGCCGAATGCCGACCTTCTCGACACCTACGCGGCCAGCCCTGAGCGCCGCGACTGGTGGCTCGCCCGCATCACCCGCGTGCACGCCCTGCTCGCCGAGTAATCAGGAGGCGCGACGCAGGGCCCGCCTAGAGCTCTGCGGGTTAGGCGCCGTTATGCGGGTGGCGCGCCACCCGCATAACGGCGTGGCACCCGCCCATTGCGGATCCGGCGATCGGGCGCGGACCGAGCGGGCGCGACCCTCGCCGCGGGTTACAGGCCGGAGTAAGCGTGCAGGCCCTTGAAGAACACGTTCACGACGCCGAAGTTGAACATCACGGCGGCGAAGCCGATGATCGCCAGCCAAGCCGACCGCGATCCGCGCCAGCCCCGGGTGGCCCGCGCGTGGATGTACCCGGCGTAGATCACCCAGATGATGAAGGTCCAGACCTCTTTGGTGTCCCAACCCCAGTACCGGCCCCAGGCCCGTTCGGCCCAGATCGAGCCGGCCATGAGGGTGAAGGTCCACAGGATGAAGCCGATGATGTTGGTGCGGTAGGCCAGGTTCTCCAGGGTGACCGCCGACGGCAGGGTCTTCAGGAACTTGAGCCGGCCGGGCTTGTCGGTATCCACCCGGTCCTCGCGGCGGGCCTGCAGCAGCTGCACGAACGAGAGCGCGAAGCCGAGGGCGAAGAACCCGGTGGCGAGAGACGCCACGAACACGTGGATGACCAACCACACCGACTGCAGAGCCGGCGGCAGCGGGGCCACTTCCACGTAATACTGCTGGGCTATGCCGAGCAGGATCAGGACAAGTCCGGTGACGAAGGTGCCCAGGAACCGCAGATCGATGCGGGTCAGCAGGATCAGGTACACCGTGACGATGAGGAGAGTTCCGGTCATCGCGAACTCGTACATGTTGGCCCACGGCACCCGCTCGGCGGCGATGCCGCGCAACACCGTGGCCACGAGCTGCAGGCCCCAGGCGAGCACGGTCAGCGAGACGCCCACCCGCAGGCTGGCGGAGCGGCCGTACGGCGTCGCCGCATCGTTGACCATCCGGGCGCTGATGCGGGTGAGGGTGCTGGTTCCGCCGGCGGAACCCACCGAGGTGGCCTCGCCCGCTCGGGCCTTGGCGGACTCGACATCGGTCGCGTCCACCGCAGAGCTGCGCTTGGCCAGGTCGATCGAGAAGGCGATGAACGCCAACGCGTAGACGGCCATGGCCGAGTACAGGCTGAGGATCGAGAGCTCGTTCAGATTCACCAGTACAGCCTAAGCGGGTTCGACGGGTGAAACGACCGGGGCCGAGCGTTCCAGCAGGGCGATGTGCCGGTCGGCGAGGGCGGTGACGGCCGACTCCAGGGCCGGGTCCTCCCCGCGGGCGAGGCCGGCGTATTCGAGCCGCACCGAGCCATCCGCCTGGTCAATGGCCTTCACCCAGAGCCGACGGCGCGGCACGAACAGCGAGGTGAGCAGCCCACCGAGCACGAGCACCGCGAACAGCAGCACCCAGCCCTGGGTGGGGTCGTGGTGGATATCGAACGACGCGAACCGCGGCACCGAGCCTGAGAAGTCTCCCGCCGCGGCATCCGGAGTGGCGTTCTCGAAGGTCACCGAGCCCAGCCCGTTGGGCAGCTCCTGGGTTTCGCCTGGCTTGAGTTCGAGCGGCTGGATGTCGCTCGTGCGGGTGGCCAGCGGCTCCATGGAGTCGGTGTCGAGGGAGTACACCGAGGTGGGCACACCCTCGTCCAGGCCCAGGTCACCCGCGTACACATTGAGGGTGAGCACCGGGTACTCAAGGTCGGGGAAGCTGGAGAAGTACGAGCCGGTGCTGCTCTCGTCCTGGGTCGGGTAGAAGAAGCCGACCAGGCCCACCTGCTCGGCGAGGCCGTCCGGCACCTTCACGATGCCCAGCGAGGTGAGGTTGGCGTCCTGCGGCAGGAACGGCACGGAGTCGGTGAACACCACTGTGCCCTCAGGGTCCTTCACCGTGATGGTGGGCGCGTAGCCGTTGCCGAGCAGGTAGACGCTGGTGCCGCCGGTGCGCAGCGGGTCGTTGACCCGCACCGCGCCGGGCTCGGCGTCGCCGCCGCGCGGGGTGACCGTGACGCCGGCGGTGAAGTCGACGGGCTGGCCGAACGCCTCGAGGTTCGCGGTCTCGTAGCTCACCGTGAAGTCGTCGAGGGTGAGCGTGTACGGGTCCAGTTCGGTGTCGTCGAAGAACCGGCCGGGGTTGAACGAGTCGTAGGCCAGCAGCGTGTTGACGAAGGTCTGGCCCTCCACGAGCACTCGTTGGCCGCTGAAGCCGAAGCCGCTGCCGAAGCCGACCACCACGAGGAGACCGACCAGGGCGGAGTGGAAGACCAGGTTGCCGGTCTCACGCAGGTAGCCGCGCTCGGCCGAGACCGAGAACTCAGTGGGGCTCTCGAACAGCGCCACCCGGTAGCGACCCTGCTTGAGGACGGTGCGGGCGGAGGCGACGGCGGTGGCGGCATCCGTGCCGGCCGGGGCCGTGCGGGTGGTGAAGCCGGCCAGCCGGCCGAGGCGCGCGGGGGTCTTGGGCGGTTTGGCGCGCAGGGCCTGCAGGTGGTGCTTGGTGCGCGGGATGACGCAGCCGATCAGCGAGACGAACAGCAGCAGGTAGATGGAGGAGAACCAGGCGGAGGAGTACACGTCGAACGCCTGGATCTTGTCGAGCACCGGCGCCAGGTCAGGGTTGTCGGTGAAGTACTGGGTGACGCCGTTCGGGTCGGAGCTGCGCTGGGGCACCAGCGAGCCGGGCACCGCCGCGATGGCGAGCAGCAGCAGCAGGAACAGCGCGGTGCGCATGCTGGTGAGCTGACGCCAGAACCAACGCAGGGTGCCGACAAAACCGAGTTTGGGCTGGGTGATCCCGTCGCCGGTGGGCGCCGGGGCGGAGTCGATGTGGTCAGATGGCCGGGACATAGCTGCCAATCACCCCTTGCAGGTTCAGGAGCCAGGCATTCCACACGCCGCTCACCATGAGCACCCCGATAACGATCAGGAGCACGCCGCCGAACAGGTTGATCGCTCGGATATGACGCTTGAGAAAGGCTACGGCCCCGGTGGCCCAGTTCAGGCCCAGGGCGATCAGCAGAAACGGGATGCCCAGGCCGAGCGCGTAGAACAGCGCCAGCAGGCCGCCCTGCCACGGTGAGCCGGTGCTCAGGCTGAGCGAGTTGATGGCCGTGAGCGTGGGGCCGGTGCACGGGGTCCAGCCGACCGCGAAGACCGCGCCGAGCACCGGAGCGCCGGCCAGGCCCATCCGCGGCCGCCAGGAGGTCTTGATGGTGCGCTGCATCGCGCCGAACTGACCGACGAAGACCAGGCCGAGCAGGATCACGACGGCGCCGGCGACGCGGGTGATCAGGTCACGGTACTGGTTGAGCCAGAACCCGGCGACGCCGAACACCACGCCGGTGAGCACGAAGACCAGGGTGAAGCCGAGGATGAACAGGGCCACGCCCAGCAGCAGCCGGTTGCGTCCCCGGCGCGCGGAGAGCTTCGACCCGCTACTCCCGTCGGCGAACCCGCCGATGTAGGCCAGGTAGCCGGGCACGAGCGGCAGGATGCACGGGGACGCGAACGAGACGAGCCCGGCCAGCACGGCGATCGGGATCGCCAGGAACAGTTGCCCGCTGAAGACGATCTCGCCGAAGGGATTGCCCACGCCTAGCCGTCCTCGGCAATCGTGTCCTTGATCAGGGTTTCCAGGATGGACGGCGAGTTGACCTGGCCGAGGATGCGCGCGGCGACCCGTCCAGAGGAGTCCAGCACCAGGGTGGTCGGCACGGCGTTCGGGGGGATGCTGCCGCTGAAGGCGAGCTGCAGGCCGCCGTCGTCGACATCCATCACCGATGGGTAGCTGATCTCGTAGCTTTCGTTGAAGGCGATGGCGCTGGGCGCCTGGTCGCGCACGTTCACACCGAGGAAGCTGGCGCCCTGACCGGCGAATTCCTCGCTGATCGTCTTGAGGTCCGGGGCCTCGGCGCGGCAGGGGGCGCAGCTGGCGTACCAGAAGTTGACCACGAGGACCTCGCCTGTGTAGTCGTCGGAGCTGACCGTGGAGCCGTCCTCGAGGGTGCCGTCGAAGACGACGGACTCGCCGCGATCTTCGGCGGCGATTTCGGTGACGCTGCCGTCGCCGGCGATGTAGCCCTTGCCGCTGCCTTCACGGTACTGCGCGGCGAGCGGGTCGTCGCTGGTGCACCCGGTCAGCACGAGGCCGAGGCTGACGAGGCCGATCAGGGCGGCAGGAATCAGGCGTGGCCGGCGACTCACACTGCACCTACATCGTTGGCCGGCACCAGAAGGGCGGCGGCGGGACTCGCATAGCCGACCTCGGCGGGCACATTGTCGTGCAACGACAGCGTGGTGATGCTGGACAGGTCACAGCGGCGTTTGCGCGGGTCGTGGGCGAGGCGTTCGTGGGCCAGGGTGCGGTGCACCATCCAGATCGGCAGCTGGTGGCTGACCAGAACGACGTCACCGTCGTCGACCGAATGGAAGGCATCGTCGATGGCGGCGAGCATCCGAGCAGAGATGGACGCGAAAGGCTCGCCCCAACTGGGCCGGGCAGGGTTGATCAGGCTGGGCCAGGTGCGCGGGTCGCGCAGGGCGCCGCCGGGGCCGCGCATCCGCTTGCCCTCGAAGCGGTTGGCGGGCTCGATGATGCGCTCGTCGAGGTGGATGGGCAGGCCGAAGGCCGCCATGATCGGGGCTGCCGACTCCTGGGTGCGCTGCAGCGGCGAGGCGATGATCCGCCCCACGGGGCGCCCACGCTCGACGAGGTCTGCGGCAGCCGCCTCGGCCATCCGCTGCCCCAAATCGGACAGCCGAAAGCCGGGAAGTCTGCCGTAAAGCACGCGCTCGGGGTTAAAAACCTCACCGTGCCGCACGAGATGTACCTGGCTAGCTACCACACGCTCCAGTCTACGGAGAGGTCACCCGCGAATTCGCCGAGAGCTGTGCGGCTAAACTCAGGGGGTGAATGCGCGCGTACTGATCAAGAACCTTGCTGCCCTCGACGACGGTCTCGTTTCCGTGTCAGGATGGGTTGAAACCGTCCGAGACCAGAAGAAGGTGCAATTCGTCGTCTTGCGCGACGAATCCGGCGCCGTGCAGCTGGTCAATCCACGCACCACGGATGCCGAGGGTGTCGTCGTCGACGACGAGCCGGCGACCACCATCTCCGGCCTGTCCCAGGGCAGCTTCGTCACCGTGACCGGGCAGCTCAAGCACGACGAGCGCGTCAAGCTCGGCGGCATCGAGATCAAGCTGGCGTCCCTCGAGGTCGTCACCCTCGCCATCCCGGAGACCCCGATCGCGGCAGACTCCAGCCTGGACAAGCGTATGGACTGGCGCTTCCTCGACCTGCGCCAGCCCAAGGCGAGCCTCATCTTCCGCATCCAGACCACGTTCGAGCACGCCCTGCGCACGTACTGGATCGAGCACGACTTCATCGAGCTGCACACCCCGAAGCTGATGGCCAGCGCGAGCGAGTCCCGCGCCGAGCTGTTCGAGGTGGAGTACTTCGACCGCAAGGCCTACCTGGCGCAGAGCCCGCAGTTCTTCAAGCAGATGGCGCAGTCCGCAGGTTTCGGCAAGATCTTCGAGGTGGGGCCGGCGTTCCGGGCCGACCCGTCGTTCACCAGCCGGCACGCCACCGAGTTCACCAGCGTTGACTCGGAGATCAGTTGGATCGACAGCCACGAAGACGTCATGCAGCTGCACGAGGACCTGCTCGTGGCCGCGTTCACCGCGGTGAAGGCCAAGCACGGCGAGGAGGTGCTCGCGCTGTTCGGCGTCGAGGTCACCGTGCCGAGCACGCCGTTCCCGCGCATCCCGCTGGCCGAGGCCAAGGAGATCGTCAAGAGCCGCGGCTACGAGGTTCCCCGTGAAGACGACGACATGGACCCCGAGGGCGAGCGCCAGATCGCGGCGTACGTCGCCGAGACCTACGGGCACGAGTTCGTGTTCCTCACCGACTACGCGTCGAGCATCCGCCCGTTCTATCACATGCGCCACGAGGGCGACGCGAGCCTGACCAACAGCTACGACCTGATCTTCAACGGCACCGAGATCTCCACCGGCGCGCAGCGTGAGCACCGCATCGACGTCCTCGTCGAGCAGGCCGTGGAGAAGGGTCTCGACCCGGCCGAGATCGCGGGTTACCTGGACTTCTTCCGTTACGGGGTACCGTCCCACGGTGGCTTCGGCATGGGCCTGGCCCGCGTGCTGATGCTGATGCTGCACCAGGCATCCATCCGCGAGGTCACCTACCTGTTCCGCGGGCCGACCCGCCTGGAGCCGTAACCCCTACTCCCGCTCGCGAAAGTCGCGCCTGTCTCACGGACAGGCGCGATTTTTCGTTAAGACCAAACCTTTTCCGGGGTGGGGCCGAACCACCTGCATACCAAGCAAGCCCCCACACTCCACAGCAAAGGACTTCATCATGCGCAGCTTCACCAAGACCGCACTCGGCCTCACCACCGCAGGCCTGCTCGTCGCCGGCCTCGCCGCCTGCTCCACCG
>NZ_SOFZ01000011.1:0-5260 GCF_004402435.1 Cryobacterium sp. TMB1-7 | reverse complement strand
GTGTCCTACTCTCCCACAGGGTCCCCCCTGCAGTACCATCGGCGCAAAGAGTCTTAGCTTCCGGGTTCGGAATGTGACCGGGCGTTTCCCTCTTGCTATAGCCGCCGAAACACCTGGTGATGGTGAATCGAACCTATATTTTTTAGTTATAGAGCCCTCCGTGGAGGGCGTTTGTTCTCGACCGTACATCGAGAACCACATAGTGGACGCATAGCAGCTTATTCAAACTGAGTGTTATCAAATTATCGGCTTATTAGTACCGGTCAGCTCCAAGAGTCTTTAGTCCTCTCTTCCACATCCGGCCTATCAACGCAGTAGTCTAGCTGCGAGCCTCTCCCCCTAAGGGATGGAAATCTCATCTCGAAGCCGGCTTCCCGCTTAGATGCTTTCAGCGGTTATCCGTTCCGAACGTAGCTAATCAGCGGTGCTCCTGGCGGAACAACTGACACACCAGAGGTTCGTCCATCCCGGTCCTCTCGTACTAGGGATAGATCTTCTCAAATTTCCTGCGCGCGCAGCGGATAGGGACCGAACTGTCTCACGACGTTCTAAACCCAGCTCGCGTACCGCTTTAATGGGCGAACAGCCCAACCCTTGGGACCTACTCCAGCCCCAGGATGCGACGAGCCGACATCGAGGTGCCAAACCATGCCGTCGATATGGACTCTTGGGCAAGATCAGCCTGTTATCCCCGAGGTACCTTTTATCCGTTGAGCGACAGCGCTTCCACAAGCCACTGCCGGATCACTAGTCCCGACTTTCGTCCCTGCTCGACTTGTCAGTCTTACAGTCAAGCTCCCTTGTGCACTTACACTCGACACCTGATTGCCAACCAGGTTGAGGGAACCTTTGGGCGCCTCCGTTACTTTTTAGGAGGCAACCGCCCCAGTTAAACTACCCACCAGGCACTGTCCCTGAACCGGATCACGGTTCGAAGTTAGGTATCCAATATGACCAGAGTGGTATTTCAACGATGACTCCACCTGAACTAGCGTCCAAGCTTCAAAGTCTCCCACCTATCCTACACAAGCCACACCGAACACCAATACCAAGCTGTAGTAAAGGTCACGGGGTCTTTCCGTCCTGCTGCGCGTAACGAGCATCTTTACTCGTAATGCAATTTCGCCGAGTTCGCGGTTGAGACAGCTGGGAAGTCGTTACGCCATTCGTGCAGGTCGGAACTTACCCGACAAGGAATTTCGCTACCTTAGGATGGTTATAGTTACCACCGCCGTTTACTGGGGCTTAAATTCTCAGCTTCGCCTTGCGGCTAACCGTTCCTCTTAACCTTCCAGCACCGGGCAGGCGTCAGTCCGTATACATCGTCTTGCGACTTGGCACGGACCTGTGTTTTTAGTAAACAGTCGCTTCCCACTGGTCTCTGCGGCCTTCGAACGCTCCAGGAGTAAATCCCTTCACGCCTCAGGCCCCCCTTCTCCCGAAGTTACGGGGGCATTTTGCCGAGTTCCTTAACCACGATTCTCTCGATCTCCTTAGTATTCTCTACCTGATCACCTGAGTCGGTTTGGGGTACGGGTGACTAAAACCTCGCGTCGATGCTTTTCTTGGCAGCATAGGATCACTGATTTCGCCCTTACGGGCTACCCATCGGGTCTCAGGCTTAATGAACGACGGATTTGCCTATCGTTCGCCCTACATCCTTAGACCGGGACAACCATCGCCCGGCTCAGCTACCTTCCTGCGTCACACCTGTTAATACGCTAACCGCACCAGCATAGGGTCGCACGCTAGGCCTCACGCTTCACCCCGAAGGGATCCATCTAGAGGATTCAGATGCTTAGCATTACTGGATTAGCTTGGACGGTTTTTCATCAGTACGGGAATATAAACCCGTTGTCCATCGACTACGCCTGTCGGCCTCGCCTTAGGTCCCGACTTACCCAGGGCGGATTAGCCTGGCCCTGGAAACCTTGATCTTTCGGAGGACGGGTTTCTCACCCGTCTTTCGCTACTCATGCCTGCATTCTCACTCGTGTAGCCTCCACGGCTGGTTTACACCGCCGCTTCGCTGGCCACACGACGCTCTCCTACCCATCAACACGGCTGAACCAACACCACAAGGGTGCGGCTTACCAAAAATATCAATGCCACAACTTCGGTGGCGTGCTTGAGCCCCGTTACATTGTCGGCGCGGAATCACTTGACCAGTGAGCTATTACGCACTCTTTCAAGGGTGGCTGCTTCTAAGCCAACCTCCTGGTTGTCTATGCAACTCCACATCCTTTCCCACTTAGCACGCGCTTTGGGACCTTAGATGGTGGTCTGGGTTGTTTCCCTCTCGACGATGAAGCTTATCCCCCACCGTCTCACTGCTGCGCTCTCACTTACCGGCATTCGGAGTTTGGCTAACGTCAGTAACCTTTTAGGGCCCATCGGCTATCCAGTAGCTCTACCTCCGGCAAGAAACACGCAACGCTGCACCTAAATGCATTTCGGAGAGAACCAGCTATCACGAAGTTTGATTGGCCTTTCACCCCTATCCACAGCTCATCCCCTCCATTTTCAACTGAAGTGGGTTCGGTCCTCCACGACGTCTTACCGTCGCTTCAACCTGGCCATGGATAGATCACTTCGCTTCGGGTCTAGGACATGCGACTGAATCGCCCTATTCAGACTCGCTTTCGCTACGCATTCCCCTCTCGGGTTAAGCTCGCCACATATCACTAACTCGCAGGCTCATTCTTCAAAAGGCACGCTGTCACACCAACAAAGGGTGCTCCAACGGTTTGTAAGCAAACGGTTTCAGGTACTATTTCACTCCCCTCCCGGGGTACTTTTCACCTTTCCCTCACGGTACTTGTTCACTATCGGTCATGTAGGAGTATTTAGGCTTATCAGGTGGTCCTGACAGATTCACACGGGATTTCTCGGGCCCCGTGCTACTTGGGATACTCTTCGCGCCATTGGAACATTTCGACTACGGGGTTCGCACCCTCTATGACCAGGCTTTCAATCCTGTTCGTCTATATTCCTTTGTAACGCTCACTGTTCGGCAGAATCAGCAGAAAAGTCCCGCAACCCCGACCATGCAACGCCTGCCGGCTATCACACATGATCGGTTTAGCCTCTTCCGGGTTCGCTCGCCACTACTAACGGAATCACTATTGTTTTCTCTTCCTGTGGGTACTGAGATGTTTCACTTCCCCACGTTCCCTCTACCCGCCCTATATATTCAGGCGGGAGTCACCAGGTCACCTTGCGGGCCTGGCGGGGTTTCCCCATTCGGACATCCTCGGATCACAGTTCGTTTATCAACTCCCCGAGGCTTATCGCAGATTACTACGTCCTTCTTCGGCTCTACATGCCAAGGCATTCACCGTTTGCTCTTGAAAATTTGAAATCACATGAGTTTGAATCGATTAAGTGCCGCGAATAAATTCGCGACCGAAATTGACCAATGATCACACACTTCGAAAAGTGTGTTGATCTTTGTAATTTGACCCCGAAGGGTTCAAATTTAAGATGCTCGCGTCCACTGTGTAGTTCTCAAAGTACGGGCGGTACCCCTTACGACCAGCGGCTCCATCACTGAAGCTCGACTGCTGACCGAAAAAGGTCCAGAGGAAAAGTCCACTCACCACTCGAAAGTGATTCGCGTTCCGGTCCCTCAGGACCCAACAGCGTGCATATGCAAACCCGCCTGACCCAACCCTTTCCATTCACCGAGGTGAAGTACTGAGATCGAACCGATTGGCTCTGCATCAATGTCAATGTTCCACCCATGAGCGCCATCGAAGAACATTCGTCTTCGTATGACTTGGCACCTTGAATCTCCCTGTATACAGAGGAGAGGTGCTGTGCTCCTTAGAAAGGAGGTGATCCAGCCGCACCTTCCGGTACGGCTACCTTGTTACGACTTAGTCCTAATCACCGATCCCACCTTCGACAGCTCCATCCCTTGCGGGTTTGGCCACTGGCTTCGGGTGTTACCGACTTTCATGACTTGACGGGCGGTGTGTACAAGGCCCGGGAACGTATTCACCGCAGCGTTGCTGATCTGCGATTACTAGCGACTCCGACTTCATGAGGTCGAGTTGCAGACCTCAATCCGAACTGAGACCGGCTTTTTGGGATTCGCTCCACCTTGCGGTATTGCAGCCCTTTGTACCGGCCATTGTAGCATGCGTGAAGCCCAAGACATAAGGGGCATGATGATTTGACGTCATCCCCACCTTCCTCCGAGTTGACCCCGGCAGTATCCCATGAGTTCCCACCATTACGTGCTGGCAACATAGGACGAGGGTTGCGCTCGTTGCGGGACTTAACCCAACATCTCACGACACGAGCTGACGACAACCATGCACCACCTGTATAGAGACCTTGCGGGGCGACTGTTTCCAGCCGTTTCCTCTATATGTCAAGCCTTGGTAAGGTTCTTCGCGTTGCATCGAATTAATCCGCATGCTCCGCCGCTTGTGCGGGCCCCCGTCAATTCCTTTGAGTTTTAGCCTTGCGGCCGTACTCCCCAGGCGGGGAACTTAATGCGTTAGCTGCGACACGGAGACCGTGGAATGGTCCCCACATCTAGTTCCCAACGTTTACGGCATGGACTACCAGGGTATCTAATCCTGTTCGCTCCCCATGCTTTCGCTCCTCAGCGTCAGTTACGGCCCAGAGATCTGCCTTCGCCATTGGTGTTCCTCCTGATATCTGCGCATTCCACCGCTACACCAGGAATTCCAATCTCCCCTACCGCACTCTAGTCTGCCCGTACCCACTGCAGGCCCGAGGTTGAGCCTCGGGTTTTCACAGCAGACGCGACAAACCGCCTACGAGCTCTTTACGCCCAATAATTCCGGACAACGCTTGCACCCTACGTATTACCGCGGCTGCTGGCACGTAGTTAGCCGGTGCTTTTTCTGCAGGTACCGTCACTTTCGCTTCTTCCCTACTAAAAGAGGTTTACAACCCGAAGGCCGTCGTCCCTCACGCGGCGTTGCTGCATCAGGCTTGCGCCCATTGTGCAATATTCCCCACTGCTGCCTCCCGTAGGAGTCTGGGCCGTGTCTCAGTCCCAGTGTGGCCGGTCACCCTCTCAGGCCGGCTACCCGTCGTCGCCTTGGTGAGCCATTACCTCACCAACTAGCTGATAGGCCGCGAGTCCATCCTTGACCGAAATTCTTTCCAACTCCTAGCCATGCGGCTGAAGTTCGTATCCGGTATTAGACACCGTTTCCAGTGCTTATCCCAGAGTCAAGGGCAGGTTACTCACGTGTTACTCACCCGTTCGCCACTGATC
>NZ_SOFZ01000032.1:0-5075 GCF_004402435.1 Cryobacterium sp. TMB1-7 | reverse complement strand
CGAGGCAGCCGGGCCGCCCTGCGGGGGCGCGGTCGGCGCGGCAGCGAGAGCCTCGTGCGCTGCCGTCGGCACCACGTGCCGGCGTCGGCGGGTGGGCATCGACGCGGCGGCGCCGCGGCCCACGAGTACCGCCGGGGACTCCTCGGCGGGCTCCTGCGAGATGGTGCTGCCGGCATCCTGGGCGGCCACGGTAAGGTCGTCGTCGGCCGGGGCGGGCGCATCCGGTGCGGGCGCAGCGCTGTCGTCGGTGGCGCCGGCCTCGGAGAGGATCGTGATGATCACAGTGCCCACGTCGACGGTGGTGCCCGGCTGCACGAGGATCTCGCCGACGACGCCAACGTACGGCGACGGCAGCTCAACGAGCGACTTGGCGGTTTCGATCTCGACGAGCACCTGGTTGATCGAGATGGTGTCGCCTGGGGCGACCTTCCACTCGACGATTTCGGCCTCGGTCAGGCCCTCGCCCACATCGGGGAGGGTGAATCGGGAGACGCTCATGGGGTGCCTTTCACAGCAGGGGGATGATTAGTAGGCGAGGGAGCGGTCGACGGCTTCGAGCACCCGGTCGGGGCTGGGCAGGAAGTGCGTCTCCACCGCGGCGGGCGGGAACGGGGTGTCGAAACCGGACACCCGCAGCACGGGGGCCTCGAGGGAGTAGAACGCCCGCTCGGTGACGGTCGCGGCGATCTCGGAGCCGACGCTGACGAAGCCGGCGGCCTCCTGGGCCACCACGAGGTGGCCGGTCTTGTGTACGGACTCGAGAATCGGTGTGTAGTCGATCGGTGAGATCGAGCGCAGGTCGATGACCTCGAGGCTGATGCCCTCCGCCGCGGCGAGGTCGGCGGCCTGCAGCAGCACGCTCACCATGGCGCCGTGGCCGACAACGGTGACGCTGGTGCCGGTGCGCACCACCCGGCTCGCGTGCAGCGGGGTGCCGGCCGCGGTGAAGTCGACCTCGCCCTTGGGCCAGTAGCGGCTCTTGGGTTCGAAGAAGATCACCGGGTCGTTCGACGCGATGGCCTCCTGCATCATCCAGTAGGCGTCGTGCGGGTTCGACGGGCTCACCACGCGGAGGCCTGGGGTGTGCGCGAAGTACGCCTCCGGGCTCTCCTGGTGGTGCTCGATCGAACCGATGTGGCCGCCGTAGGGTATCCGCACGACGACGGGCATGGTGAGGCCGCCCTCGTGCCGGTTGCGCATCCGGGCCAGCTGGCTGGTGATCTGGTCGAAGCCGGGGAACACGAAACCGTCGAACTGGATCTCGCAGACCGGCCGGTAGCCGCGCATGGCCAGGCCGATGGCCGTGCCGATGATGCCGGATTCGGCCAGCGGGGTGTCGAGCACCCGCTTCTCACCGAATTCGGCGTGTAGTCCCTCCGTCACCCTGAAGACGCCGCCGAGCGGCCCGATGTCCTCGCCCATCATGAGCACCTTGGGGTCGTTCAGCATCGCCTGGCGCAGCCCCGCGTTGAGGGCCTTGGCCATGGGCAGGTTCGCGCTGGTCGGCGCGGCGGCGGTCGTTTCCTGCAGGGTCATCAGGACTCACTCCCGTCGAACGAGGTTTCGTAGGCGTCGAGCCAGGCCTTCTGCTCCACGACCAGCGGATGCGGTTCGGCGTAGACGTTGTCGAAGATGACGGAGCGGTCGGGTGAGGTGATCTCCAGGGCGCGGCGGCGCACATCCGCTGCGTGGTCTGCGGCCTCTTCGTCGACGGAGTCGAGGAATTCCTGCTCGACACCCAGGCCCTTGAGGTAGCTGCGGAAGCGCACGATCGGGTCGCGGGCGACCCAGTAGGCCAGCTCGTCGGGGTCACGGTACTTGGTGGGGTCGTCGGCGGTGGTGTGGGCGCCGACGCGGTAGGTCAGCGCTTCGATCAGCGACGGGCCGTGGCCGGCGCGGGCGTCGTCCATAGCCTTGGCGGTGACGGCGTAGCTGGCGAGCACGTCGTTGCCGTCGACCTGGATGCCGGGCATGCCGAAGCCGCCGGCCCGCAAGTAGAGCGGGGTACGGGACTGGCGGGAGACGGGCACCGAGATGGCCCAGTGGTTGTTCTGCATGAAGAACACCTGCGGGGTCTGGTAGCTGGCCGCGAAGACCAGGGCCTCGTTGGCGTCGCCCTGCGAGGAGGCGCCGTCGCCGTAATAGACGATCACGGCCGCATCGGTGTCCGGGTTGCCGGTCGCGGTGGCGCCGTCCAGCTGCATGCCCATGGCGTAACCGGTGGCGTGCAGCGTCTGCGAGGCGAGCACCAGCGTGTAGAGGTGGAAGTTGCCGTGTTCCTCCGGTGTCCAGCCGCCGAGGGTGACGCCGCGCAGCATCCGCAGGATGTCGACCATGTCCAGGCCCCGGATCATGCCGACGACGTGCTCCCGGTAGGAGGGGAAGACGTGGTCCTGAGCACGGGTGGCGTAGGCGGAGCCGACCTGGGCGGCCTCCTGGCCGTGGCTGGGCACCCAGAGGGCGAGCTGGCCCTGGCGCTGCAGGTTCGCCGCTTCGGTGTCGAACTTCCGCACGACGACCATGTCGCGGTAGAACTTGCGGTAGTCGGCCTCGGTGAGGCGCTCGAAGTATGGCAGGAACTCGGCCGCCGATTCGGACGGCGAGAAACTCCCGTCCGTGGACAGGAGCTGCACGGTGGGAGAAGTCAGGGTGCGCACGGGTGCGTCGTTGGAGGTCACTGGCACCGTACTAACCTAGCCGCCGGGCCGCGTGCCCCGTTGGTAGATCCTGAACAATCTCAGCGCCGATCCGTAGGAGCGTGGCCACAGATTCCTCCTCGCCAATCGAGACCCGGATACCCTCCGGGTGGAAGGGCCGGACGACGAGCCCGGCATCGGTGAAACGGTCGGTGGTCGCCGCGGTCGCTGCGCCCAGCGGCAGCCAGACGAAATTGGCCTGCGACGGCGGGACGTTCAGTCCCGCGGCCACCAGGGCGGCACGGATGCCGTCGCGGCGTTCGGCGATCACGCCGACCCGTTCCAGCAGCTCGGGTTCGGCGTCGAGCGAGGCCAGCGCGGCGGCCGAACCCTGCCCGGTGACCGAGAGTGGGATCGCGGTGGCACGGGCGGCGTCGAGGATGCCGACGGGGCCCAGGCCGTAGCCGACCCGGAGGCCCGCGAGACCGTAGGCCTTGGAGAAGGTGCGCAGCACGACGAGGTTCGGGTAGCGCCCCAGCAGCGTCGTACCGTCGATGGCTTTCGGGTCGGTGACGAATTCGGCGTACGCCTCGTCGAGGATCACCAGCAGGTCGGCGGGGACCTGCTCCATGAACGCCGTGAATTCGTCGGCCGTGACGATCACGCCGGTGGGGTTGTTGGGGCTGCAGACGATCACGACGCGGGTGCGCGGGGTGATCAGCGCGGCCATCGCGGGCAGGTCGTGACCGTGGTCGGCGCGGTTGGGTGCGGTGACACTGGTGGCACCGGAGACCGTGACCAGGCTCGGGTACGCCTCGAACGAGCGCCAGGAGTAGAGCACCTCATCGCCGGGGCCGGCCGCGGCCAGGATCAGCTGCGACAACAGCGCCACCGATCCGGCACCGATGTGCACCTCGTCGGTGGTCAGCTCGTACCGGGCCGCGAGCCGCTCGCGGAGAGCGAGGGCGGAGGCATCCGGGTACCGGTTGAAGGCCGAGACGGAGTTCACCGCGTCGACGACGCCGGGCAGCGGGTCGAACGGGTTCTCGTTGCTGGACAGCTTGAAGGCGGAGGCGTTGGCCGCCTTGCCCTGCCGGTACGCCGGCAGCGCAACGATCTCAGGGCGCAGGCGGACCGAGGGCTGGTCTGAAGGGCTCACTCGGCGAGTCTACGCCGGGACATATTCGCGGTGCCGCATGCTCTGGCCGTATATGCCGCACCGGAAACCCACCCGGCGACCGGCACCGGCTGTCATAGTGGGAGCATGGGTAGTTTCCTGATCAAGCTCATCGTCAACGCCGTCGCCCTCTGGGTGACCACACTGATCGTGGCGGGTGTGCGGGTGGACTCGTACGCACCGGACACGACGGCCGTTGTCCTCACCTACCTGCTGATCTCGCTGATCTTCGGGTTCGTCAACGGGTTCATCGGCGGGTTCGTGCGGATCGTCGCGTTCCCCCTCTATGTCCTCACCCTCGGTCTGTTGTCGTTCATCGTGAACGGGCTGCTGCTGATGCTGGTGGCGTGGATCTCCGGCCTGCTCGGTTTCGGTCTGGTCGTCGAGAGTTTCTGGTGGGGCGTACTCGGCGCGTTCGTGCTGGGCATCGTCAGTTGGCTGTTCGGCCTGCTCGTACGGCCGCTGAACAACGCCACCTCCTAGGCCCGCGCCAGGTCAGTCGACCCGTTCGGCTCGCCAGACGCTCTGCTGCCCCGGTGACTCGCCCACGATCCCGTCCAGCTGCGCGCGGAACGCCACCAACCGGGGCTCCGGCGACCCGTCGACCAGTCGGGCGGTCTCGCGGTAACCCACCAGCTGATGCGCCGGCATGACCTCGTCCGCCGGCACCTCCCGGCCGGCGAAGAGTTCCCGCCGCACGTAGAGGCGCTGGTCCTCGTCCGACGTGGAGCCCAGAGCGGGAACGAGGTCGTCCTCGTGCTCGACCGCGATCGCCGGCAAGCCCTCTGGCAACGGCAGGTCGGTTTCCGGCGACCCGAAGGTGACCAACCCCACGGCGTTGATGTCGCCACGCGAGACCAGCTGGTTGGCGATCAGCCCGCCCTGCGAGTGCGCCACCGGCACCACGGGGTCGCCGGGCTGCACTCCGGCCGCCTGCATGGCCTGCAGCACCGCCCGGTACGAGCCGGCCTCCTGGTCGGCTACGGCCGCGACGTTGGAGGCCATGTCCCACGGTTCGCTCGAGCCGGTCGGACTCCATTCCACGGTGCCGCCGATGAAAACCAGCCACGACGGATGCGCCGCGTCGCCGTAGCGCTCGATGCGCACCTGACCGCCGTCATCCTCGGTGGGGATGCGCTCGGCGAGGTCGGCGAACCCTGCGGGCGGGCTCGGCGGCGCGAGCGTGGCCGGCCCGAGCGTGGCCGGCACAGCGCCGGAGCCGGCTGCCGTGACCCGCAGCGGCCCGGCAGGCGGCACGGCAG
>NZ_SOFZ01000018.1:0-1276 GCF_004402435.1 Cryobacterium sp. TMB1-7 | reverse complement strand
GGCGGATTCAACCGGTCAGCGCAACACCGGTCGGTTGTGGCTTCGAGAGTAGCTCGTTGAGGGCTTCTTTCGGGGTTTTCCAGTCGAGGGTTTTGCGGGGGCGGTCGTTGAGCTGGTTGGCGACGTAGTCGAGGTAGTCGTGGTGGTAGCCGGAGAGGTCTGTGCCTTTCGGGAAGTACTGGCGCAGCAGACCGTTGGTGTTCTCGTTGCTGCCGCGCTGCCAGGGTGAGTGCGGGTTGCAGAAGTAGATGTCCATGTCGAGGGCGATTCGGATCTGCGCGTGATTGGCCATTTCTTTGCCCTGGTCCCACGTGACGGATTTGCGGAGGAATTCCGGCAACCTGCCCATGGTCTCGATCATCGCCTGCTGGACCTCGTCGGCGCCGTGTTTGTCGGGCAGGTGCAGCAGCATCACGAACCGGGTTGTGCGTTCGACCAGGGTGCCGATCGCGGAGCCGCTGTCTTTGCCAACGATCAGGTCACCCTCCCAGTGTCCGGGAACTGCCCGGTCTTCGACCTCGGCGGGCCGGTCGCTGATCAGCACCATGTCGCGGATCCGGCCCTGGTGTTGGGTGGCCCGGCGTTGCGGTTTACGGAGCGCTCTTCCAGTGCGCAACGCCACTGTCAGGTCGCGGCGCAACGCCCCGCGGCCCTGAACATACAGGGATTGGTAGATCGTTTCGTGTGACACCCGCATCTCCGGATCGTCGGGGAAGTCCAACCGCAATCGTCGCATGATCTGCTCCGGGCTGGCCTTCTCCGATAGCCGATTCTGAACCTCGTCCCGGAGCCTGTCATTCAGGGCCAGTTTCGCTGGTTTCGGGCGGGACATCCTCAGATCTGCGCGACGCTGCGCTAACGACGGCGAGTACTTCACCGGCGTCGAACGGGGCCGCCCCATCCTCGACCGCGGTCGGTATTGATGAGGCAGATTTCGCTCCAACTCCCGCAGCACCGTCGACGGATTGCGTCCGATCGACCGGCTGATCGCTCTGATCGACAGGCCGGCGCTGATCCCGGCCAGAATCAGCTCGCGTTCACGAATCGACAAAAACCGTTCGGATGGCGGATTCAACGACAACGGTGTCATGCCACCAGCATTGCGGAACCACACGTCACCCTCCTGCGATGACATGCCCGCAACCGCGGCAGCGTCCTGCGTCGTAGCTCCGTCCCGAATCGCTGTCCAGAACACCCGACGCACAGCACGGGAAACAGGAATACGCATCATCACTCCAAGAAGTCAGAGTGTTGCGCTGACCCCTTGAGCCCGCGG
>NZ_SOFZ01000035.1:0-1233 GCF_004402435.1 Cryobacterium sp. TMB1-7 | reverse complement strand
CTGTTCGATGCCGCCCAGCCGGCCGCAGCACGAGTCCAGGTGCCGATCGAGGCGCTGACCACCGGGTTGGACACGTGGCCGACAACGGTCTTCCGCGACACGCCCAGGCGGGTCTGGATGTACCCGAACTCCCGGTCGCCGTGCGCGGCCTGGTTCAGGTTCATGAAATCGAAATCGATCTCGGCCCAGGGCAGTTCCACGTTGGCCTGGGTGTGCAGGTGCAGCAACGGCTTGGTCAACGCGTTGAGGCCGCCGATCCACATCTTCGCCGGCGAGAACGTGTGCATCCACGCGATCAAACCGATGACCTTGTCATCACCGTTGGCATCCAACGCGGCCCGACGGATCGACTCAGCGTCCTTCAAAACCGGCTTCCACACCACCGTGACGGGCACGTCACTGGACGCGTTGAGAGCATCGGCGATCGCCCGGGACTGCTCGGCGACCTGGCGCAGGGTCTCCTCGCCATACAGGTTCTGGCTGCCGGTGAGGAACCAGACCTCGTAGCTGTCCAGGGACGTGTTGAGTGCGGTGGGTGACATTATTTGAGGGCTCCTTGCGGTGCTTGTCCGTAGACATTCTGGTAACGGTTGAAAAGAGAATCGATCGATTCCTGCGGGATCGGAATCAGCGGGCCACCCTGCCGGGCCAAGTGCACCGTACGGGCGACGTCTTCGACCATCACGGCAGCCTTGACCGCATCACGGGCATCCTTACCGATCGTGAACGGCCCATGGTTCTGCATCAACACCGCCCGGGAACGATGCCCAGCCAACGCCTCGACAATGCCCTGACCGATGGTGTCATCACCGATGATCGCGAACCGGCCCACCGGGATCGGACCGCCGAACTCATCAGCCATCGCCGTGATCACACACGGGATCTCCTCACCACGCGCAGCCCACGCCGTCGCGTAAGTGGAATGCGTGTGCACCACCCCGCCGACCTCGGGCATGTTCCGGTACACATACGCATGCGCAGCCGTGTCCGACGACGGCGACCGGTCCGCACCCGGAGTCTCCGGAACGACACTGCCATCCAGATCACAAAGAATCATGTTCTCCGGCGCCAGATCCGCATAATCCACCCCGGACGGCTTGATCACAAACAAGTCCGCGCCCGGCACCCGACCCGACACGTTACCGCCGGTCCACACCACCAAGCCATTGGCCGTCAACTCACCATGCAGCCGAGCGATATCCGCCCGCACACGCGCGATCGCGACCTCGATCT
>NZ_SOFZ01000004.1:0-1214 GCF_004402435.1 Cryobacterium sp. TMB1-7 | reverse complement strand
TAGCAACGCTCTGATTCAAGGAGTGTTGGATGGTCAAGCTTTTTCCGGCGGGAACGCGGACGAGGTTCGTGGATTTGGTCTGCTCTGGGGGTGGTTTGCGGGTGTCTGCGGCCTCGTTGGGCGCGTCGGTCAATACCGCGACGCAGTGGTGGCAGCAGTCTGGCGGCATGGCCCTAAGTGCTCCGAGATCCGTTGTTGGTGGCGTCGCCGATCCCGCACCGGACGGTGGTGTGGAGGGCGGTCGGGCGTTGACGTTGGCCGAGCGCGCGATGATCCAGTTCGGCCGTCGCAAGGGCCTGAGCTACGCCGAGATCGGCCGGGAAATCGGTCGGAACAAGTCCGTGGTCTGGCGGGAAGTGCACCGCAACACCAGCCTTGATGGCGTCTACTACGCGTCCGTCGCGCATACCAAGGCACACCAGGCCCGGCATCGGCCCAAACGGCTGAAGTTGGTCGACAACGCGGCGCTCTGCGAGTTGATCGAGGTCTGGATGGATGACGGGTGGAGCCCGAAATTGATCTCGGCGATGTTGGCGCATTACTTCGACGGTGACGAGACTATGCAGGTGAGCCACGAAACGATCTACCAGGCGCTATACGTGCAAACCCGCGGAGAACTACGAGCTGATCTGGCTAAAAGTCTCTCGACGAAGCGCACGAAGCGTGTTCCGCACTCCACGGACCGCAAATCGAACAGTCCCTATAAGGACGCGTTGAAGATCAGCCAGCGACCGGCGGAAGTCGCCGATCGGGCCGTTCCGGGGCATTGGGAAGGTGACCTCATCATCGGCGGCGGAGACGATTCGTCCGCGATCGGGACCCTCGTAGAACGCAGCACCCGGTTCACGATCCTGCTGCATTTGCCCGGGCCTCACACGGCCGACGAAGTCGCGACCGCGATGATCCGCGAGATGCGCCACCTGCCCGATCACCTGCGCCGTTCAGTGACCTGGGACCGCGGCACGGAACTGGCCGACTACGAGCGCATCCAACTTGCCTTGGACACCAAGCTTTACTTCTGCGACCCGCACTCGCCCTGGCAGCGCGGAACCAACGAGAACACGAACCGGCTGCTGAGGTTCTGGTTCGAGAAAGGCTCGAACCTCTCCGGCCACACCGCCGACGATCTGGCTCGCGTCGCAGCGAAACTCAACCGCCGGCCCCGACCCACCCTCGGCCTCGAAACCCCAGCCAACCGGCTAGCCCAGCTGCTC